>CAZTWG010000018.1:0-9792 GCA_964617525.1 uncultured Gammaproteobacteria bacterium | reverse complement strand
GAAAATATTCTTTAATGAAATTATATTTTATCAAGGGTTGACGAATTTTAAAAAATAAGCGAAGCTTAAAATTAAATCACTTTATAGATAACATTATGGACTTAATTATTGTTGAATCGCCAACTAAAGCTAAAACAATTTCCCAATTTTTAGGGAAAAATTTTATTATCAAATCATGTAATGGTCATGTGAGAGATTTGCCCAAAAGTAAAATAGGGGTTGATATTGAGCATAATTTTGAACCACAATATGTTATCCCTACAAAAAAACGCAAATTGGTAAACGAACTCAAAAAAATCTCCCAAACTGTGGATAATATATACTTTGCCAGCGATGAAGACAGGGAGGGAGAAGCTATTGCATGGCATTTACAACAAATTTTAGAAACAAATAAAAAAGAAAACCAAAAAACATATCGTATTAGTTTCCACGAAATCACTGAAGAAGCAGTAAAAAGGGCTCTCAAAAATCCACGACAAATTAATTTGGATTTAGTAAATGCCCAACAAGCGCGACGAGTTTTAGACCGTTTGGTTGGATACAAACTCTCACCTTTGCTTTGGAAAAAAATATTTAAAGGATTGTCCGCCGGGAGAGTTCAATCCCCTACCGTCAAGCTAATTATGGACAGAGAAAAAGAAATTAAGAAATTCAAACCAGAAGAATACTGGACGATTAGCGCTTTCTTAGGAGATAAAGATAATCCATTAGAGGCCAAGCTACGTCAAGAAAACGAACATATTTTAACCAAATTTGATGTTAATTCTTCTGAAAAAGCTAAACAAATCTGTGAAGACCTAGAGAAAGCAAAATATAAAATTATTAATCTAGGCGCTCGTGAAATAAATAAAAATCCACTACCTCCTTTTTCCACCAGTAGCTTACAACAAGAAGCTAATACTAAGTTAGGATTTTCCGTAAAACAAACTATGTTTATCGCTCAAAAGCTTTATGAGGGCATAAAATTGGAAGATAAAAAAATAGTAGGTTTAATCACCTATTTACGTACAGACTCTTTAAATTTAAGCGAAGAATTTTTAAAAGAAAGTCAAAAAATAGTTACCAAAAAGTATGGACCAGAATATTTGGAAATTCGTCGCTATAAAACAAAATCTAAAGCCAGCCAAGAAGCTCACGAAGCTATTCGCCCTACATCTATCTTTAGAGAACCAGAAGAAGTCAAGCCATATTTAGACGAAAAACAATACAAACTATATAACCTAATATGGAAGAGAGCCCTTGCCTCACAAATGAGTAAATCAACCCTAGTCTCAACTTCTTTAGATATTAGCGCCGACAAATATCAACTACGAGCTAAAGGCTTAAAAATAAAATTTCAAGGATGGTTGAAAATATATCCCGAGAAACAAAAAGAAATTTCACTTCCTGATTTTAGTATTGGGCAAGAATTAAAATTGATAAAAACCGACGCCCAACAACACTTTACCGAACCACCTCCTAGATACAATGAGGCTAGTTTAGTAAAAAAATTAGAAGAAATAGGCATTGGCAGGCCATCTACATATTCTCCTACCATTTCTACAATCCAAGCACGAAATTATGTTATAAAGGAACAAAGAAAATTCTTTCCCACAGAAACGGGAAATTTGGTTAATGAATTACTAGAAAAACACTTCCCTCGAATAGTAGACTATAATTTCACGGCTGAAATGGAAAATAATTTAGATGACATAGCTCAAAAGAAAAAAAAATATGCCATCGTTCTTGATAACTTTTACAAACCATTTAAAAAAAATCTTATGGAAAAAGAAGAAGAAATTGTTAAAAAGTTTACTGACGAAGAAACAGATGAAAAGTGCCCAAAGTGTGGAAAAAGGTTAATTATTAAAACTGGACGCTTTGGAAAATTTTTAGCTTGCTCTGGATTTCCTAAATGCCGATTTACAAAAAATTTAGATAAAGGAGATAATAATAGCAATAGTACTAAAATTGGCGTTAAGTGTCCCAAGTGCAAGGAAGGAGAAATTGTTAAAAAAAGAACACGAAAGGGAAAATTCTTTTACGGTTGTTCGGCTTGGCCAAAATGCGATTTCGCTCTTTGGGACGAGCCAACTGGAGAAAAGTGCCCTGAGTGTGGAAGCCTAATGGTTAAAGCCGGAGAAAAAATAAAATGCAGTAACAAAGAATGTCCCAAGAGTCAGTTGAAAAAACCATAATAATCTGCTAGTATTAAAGCAGGGCGAAAAGCCGCTGTGGTGGAACTGGTAGACACGTGGCACTCAAAATGCCATGAGCGCAAGCTCATGTCGGTTCAAGTCCGACCAGCGGCATTAATAAAAAATTAAATTAAAAAATATGGCTAAAAAAGATATTCATCCTAAATATTTCCCTAAGGCAACAATTACTTGCTCTTGTGGAGCAAAATTTATTGTTGGCTCTACTAAGGAAAAAATGCAAGTTGAGATATGTTCTCAATGTCATCCGCTTTACACAGGAAAGCAGAAGTTTATTGACACTGCTGGACGACTAGAAAGATACGAAAAAATGATTAAAAAATCAAAAGCATTGAAAGATTCTAAAGAAAAAAGAAAAAAGAAAAAAGTTAAAGAGGAAAAGAAAGTTAAAAAAGAAATAAAAGTTAAAGAGGAAAAGAAATCTTAATATGGAAAATAACGAGGAGATAAAAAAAGAATTAGAAGAGCTAGAACAACAACTTCAGAACTCAGAGATATACAATGATGCTAAGAAATTAAAAGAAGTTTCTAAAAAATACAACGAGCTAAAGAAAATCTTTAATAAATTGAAACAACTAGAAGAAATCACCAGGAAAATATTTGATACTGAAAAAATGCTCAATCAGGAATCAGCTCCCGAAATGATTGAAATGATAAAACAAGAAATTGAAGAACTTAAAGAAAAAAAAATAAAACTCAAGAAAGAGTTTGAGAAAAAAGATGATAATTCAAGCCAAACGGGAAAGAATGTTATTATTATGGAAATAAGAGCAGGTACTGGTGGAGATGAAGCTGGATTGTTCGCAGCTGATTTATTTAGAATGTATTCTAGGTTTGCCGAAAAAATGAAATGGAAGACAAAAATAATATCATCACACCCAACTACTATCAATGGCTTCAAAGAAGTAATCTTTGAGGTTAGAGGGAAAGATGTTTACAAATTACTCCAAAATGAAAGCGGGATTCATAGAGTGCAACGCATCCCTGATACTGAAAAAAATGGGCGCATTCATACTTCCGCCGTTTCGGTAGTAGTTCTCCCTGAGGCAAAAGAAATAGATATAAAAATTGAAAATAAAGATTTAAGAATGGACTATTTCCGTGCATCAGGACATGGAGGGCAAAATGTCCAGAAAAATGAGACCGCTATTCGCATTACTCATTTACCAACGAATACAGTAGTTTCTTGCCAAGACGAAAGAAGTCAAGGACAAAACAAAGAAAGAGCTATGACAATTCTGCGCTCACGTTTATTGGCAAAAAAAATAGAAAAAGAGAATGAAAATCTAAAAGAAAAACGCCAGTCTCAGGTTGGAACTGGCGATCGTTCAGAAAAAATTAGAACCTATAATTTCCCGCAAGATAGAGTAACCGACCATAGAATTCATAAATCTTGGCATGGCTTAGAGCAGATATTAAGTGGAGATATAGAGTCCATGATTAAAGATATGGGAAAAACTAGTTGATAGAGAGCATTGAATTCTGCGTTTGTTCCGCTCACTCAGAAAAGCAAATAAATTTACCTTTTGCTAACTCACTCACAAATAAGATATTTCGTGATTCTCTCCCACAATTTCTATCCAAATTAAACCGGGTAGAAATTTTATTTTTTCTCCTTGTTGGTCATAAAAAAATGTGCGTCCAGTCGTTTTATTTTTCACCCATGTACCTTTTGTAACGTGGCCTTCCTGGAATACTAAAATTTCTCCTTGGCCAATCGTTTTTATTGACCTCCTACCGACTTCATCTAAAATTTTTATTTCTGTTTTCTGAATAATCAGATTAGGACTTTTAATCTGCCCCTCTTCGTCTACGAAAGCTTTGTTATCTTGATAACGAAAATAAGAATTAGCACCTTTGTCAAATTGCCAAATAACTGGTTCCTGATAATTAATCTTGATTATAGAAGAATTTATTTTATGCTCTGATGAGATAGAATTATCATCTCTATCCCATTCTAAAAAATTATCATTGACTTCTAATGGCCAATTCTTTTTTTCTATAGCCCGTTCAATTGATTCTGGCAGAATATATAAATTATGCGGTCTATTTCTTTGTGAGTCCCTCCAAAAATATATACCATCTCCACTGACTTCGTCTAAATTATAAAAATCGTACAAACGACTCTTAATATTACTTAGCGCTTGCGGACTACCTCCGGCATGAATAAATAATCCATAATACTCAGAAGCCAGATCAGCAAAATATGGCCGAGCAGAGCGTATTGGACCTATTTTTATAGGTAAAATATCTTGGTTGAAAATAGCCAGCAATCTAGTAATATCTGCCTCTACTGGAGCTTCATAAACAACTAAAGCCTTATTAAGTCCAGATGGGGGCCATGAAGAAGAAAGATTATCTATAATAATTGCTATCGGAAGTTTTTTGTGCTTGATTGATTCAAAATAATCGTATGGAGGGTCAACTAAATCAATATCCTTATCTTCTTGATTTTCTGTTTCAAATTTAATATAATCTTGATTTACTTCTGCAGAAGAATCAACAAGCGATGGAAATTTAATGCAGCCACTTAAACCAAAGACAATAATTAAAAAAATAGAAATTAGCTTGAAACGTGTTCCAATATTTCTCATATCACTTATTTTTCGGTTATAACAGAAGAATCTCCCACTCCCTTTTGGTTGCCTCCCTCTTTCTTTTCGCTATCCCCTTTCTCTTTCTTTACCTCTTCTTCTGTTTCTTCTTTTGTTTCTTCTTTTATCTTTATTGCCTTAACACTTACTACTGAACTATCAAGGTCAGATAAAATTTTAACATTTTCTGGAACCTTTAAATCGCCAACCTTTATAACATTATTAAGCTCAGTCAATCCAGTTAAATCTACCTCAATATCTTTAATCAAATCTTTGGGGAGACATTCTACTTCTATTTTATCCATTTCGTGGACTAAAATACCATTAAAATCTTTAACTGCTTTTGAAATTCCAATAAAGTTTAGCTTTACCTCAACCGCAATCTTTTCTCCCGCTTTAATTTGATAAAAATCAACATGCTCAACCCTGTCGGTTAAAGGATGATATTGAATGGCGTGGACCAAAACCTTTTTATTGCCCTGACCTTCAATTTTTAAATCTATTAAACTACTTTCTCTAGCTTGTTTAAAGATTTTTTCAAAATCAGAAAATAAAATTTGAATTGGAACCGATTTTTCCCCATTACCATAAACAACGGCAGGAATAATGTTTTTTCCTCTTAGATTTTTAGTCTTTCTGCCCATTATTTCTCGGACATTTGCTTTTAATTCTAACATAAATATTATTTATTACTTGTTATTTTGTTAATTAAAAAATTTTAAAAAATTAATAGTTTTATCTGGTAGGGGTAAATCCATCACTATAGTCAACTGTTATGGTTTTGGTAAATGGTTGATACCTTAAAACACTTTCCACTAACCCCAAAGAAATTAAAGTAATTACCAAAGAACTACCACCATAACTGACTAAAGGTAACGGCAGACCAATAACAGGAGCTAGCCCAATATTCATCCCTATGTTTATAATCATTTGAAAGAAAAGATAAATAGTAACACCACAAATTAAAACTAAACTAAAATTTCCGTAAACATGGCGCGCGATATGCATTAATCTCAAAAGTAGCAAGGAGTAAATCCCTAGAAGAAACAGGCACCCCACAAGACCGAATTCCTCCGCTAAAACCGCAAAAGCGAAATCTGTCTCCGAATCTGGTAAAAATTTTAATTGACTTTGCGTGCCTAATCCAAACCCGCGACCCAAAAATTGACCAGAGCCAACTGCAATAATTGATTGATTAACCTGGTAACCGCTTACCAAAGAGTCTTTAGATGGATTCAAATAAATAGAAATACGATCTTTTTGATAATCTTTAAGTAAGAAAAACCAAGAAAAAGTAATAGTCAAAACAATAATTAAAAGTAACGATAATAAATGTTTTTTATTGCTATCTACCAAAAAAATCACCCCCAACCAAATAAGAATAATAGTTAATGCTGAACCTAGGTCTGGTTGTTTAATAATTAAAAAAAACAAAGGCAAAATCAATACCAAGCTAAAAAATAAATGTTTTGGTTTAATCGGAGAACGTGTTATTTGCCAAAATTTAGCTAGAATGATGATAGTTGCTAATTTTGCTAATTCTGCTGGCTGGAAATTAAAGAAGCCAAGGTCCAACCACCCTTTAGTTCCTCTTAGTTCTTTCCCGAATATTAAAACAGATATTAATAATAAAATTGAGAGTAAATAAATCGAGAAAGCAGTAGCTTTAATGAAGCGAAAATCAATGAAGGATATGACAAAAAAAAATAAAAAACCAACCGAAACAAAAATACACTGTTTAACAAAAAAATTAATACCAGGAGTAGACAAAGACAAACTATACTGCAAGACCAAGCCAATAATTACTAATAAAAATATCAAAATAAACAATGTCTGGTCAAAGGATTTAAGTTTAGGAAAATTTATCATAGAGGAGAAATATAGACATTAGGGTCCAATACATTAATTTCTGGCTTAATCTTAATATGAGTAAATTTCGGAATCAACGGCCAGGCAAAGGTAATGTCCTTTTTCTCGCCAGCCAACCAACTATCAACCGAAAGAACATTCAACCCCACTAAACTTAAATTACGTTCTAGAACAATTATAAAACGAGGTTCCCAGAAATCATAAATAGAATTATTTTTAGCTTTAAAAGAAATTTGTGGCAAAATTAAAGATTTATCTTCTGACTGCAAATACTCTAAGCTAACATCTTCTACTGTCAGTTGATTTAAAACAGACAAAGAATCTTTTTGTATTTGTCGCACCCGTTTCCATGAGATGCTGGAAATCAAGAACTGGGCATCACTTATTTCTGAAGCTACCTCCCTCCCCAAAGAAAAAAAGTACTTTCTTTCTCTTGGGTTTACAAATCCTATACTCAAAGGGGTATTTGACCCATTAACAGAAAAATAATATTCTATAGTAGCTTGCCAATCATTATTGGGGTTAGAAACAGCAATTACAAAATCATATTGAGACTTTTTGGGGTCAGGACGAATAATAGTTAAAGAGTCTGTGGATATTGGCTGGGGAGCAAAATGTTCATTCAACGCTAAAAAATCTATTCTATCTTCCGTTAACCCTTGCATATTTCTTAAATGCTCTTCTTTTGAATTAAAATAAAAAACTGATTGAAAGATAATAACGGTTACTAGCGCGACATCAACAAAAATTAAAGCTAAAACAAAAATATTACGAATTCTTCTTTTGTGCTTCAAATACCATTTAGCATATCGTAATTGTTTGTCGGTTAAGTCCATCATTTGATATATTTAATATATTTGTTAGAATATATTATACAATATTTAACCAAATAAGACAAGTTTGAAATTAAATGCTATTGTACGATACACCAAGGTAATTTAATTACAAAACAAGATTATAACTAAAGATTATTTAATTAAAGTAATAAGATAAAAATATGGATATTCAAAATTTTTATTACATTGTAGCTAGTATTTCTATTGTTTTAATAGGAGTTTTTTCTTCAATTCTCCTTATTACCGCCATTTTGTTTGTTTTGCGTTTATTTAAATTTTCCAAAAGTCTGACTAACATTTCTCAAAAAACCGAAGAAATTTTAGAAAAAATAAGAACTAAGACAAAATTAATCACGATTCTTTCTTTTGTTAAATATATAACAAAAGGATTTTCTGAAAGGATAAAAAGGGATAAAAAGGAAAAGAAGTAGACAAGAAAGATACAATTCATAAACATTTAATACTTGCAATCCAATTTTATTAGAACAATTGAGTCAATTAAAATAATTTTTTCGCATTATGTCTTTTGTACACCTTCACGTCCACAGTCATTATTCTCTATTAGACGGTTTGCCAAAAATTGACGAACTTATTGAGGAAACCAAGAAACAAAAAATGAAGGCTGTTGCTTTAACTGACCACGGAGTAATGTATGGAATTATTGAATTCTATCAAAAAGCTAAAGCTGCCGGCATAAAACCAATTATTGGTATGGAGGCATATATTGCCCCCAACAGACTTTCAGATAAAAGAGCTAAAATAGATGAGAAACCTTTTCATTTAGTATTGCTAGCCAAAAATGAAGAAGGATACAAAAACCTTATAAAACTAACAAGCATTGCCCACCTGCAAGGCTTTTATTATAAACCACGTCTAGACAAAGAAGTTTTAAAACAACACTCCAAGGGAATAATTGCTTTAAGTGCTTGTTTGCAAGGAGAAATACCAAGGTTAATCGTTAACAACCGAATAAAAGATGCTGAAAAAGCTTTAAAAGAATATAAAAAAATATTTGGAGAAGATTTTTATTTAGAAGTTCAAGATCATCCCAATTTGCGCGAGCAGAAAATAGCTAATAAAGCAATTTTCAAATTGTCTAAAAAATATAAAGTTCCTCTAGTCGCTACCAACGACGTTCATTATCTAAAAGAAGAAGATGCTGAAATTCAAGACATTTTGCTTTGTATTCAAACTAAAAAAAAGAAAGACGACCCAAATCGTCTTTCTATGCTTATAGATGACTTTTCCTTTCGTCCAGAAAAAAGAATGAAAGATAGCTTCAAAGACTATCCAGAAGCTATTTCTAATACTGAAAAAATTGCAAATCAATGTAATGTTGAAATAAAGTTCGGAGAAAATAAACTACCGTTCTTCCCTCTCCCTGCAGGAGAAAATCCTAATCAATATTTAGAAAAACTTTGTAAAGAAAAAATAACCGAGCGTTATGGAAAAAATACCAAAGAAGCATTAAAAAGATTAGAGAAAGAACTGTTAGTCATAAAAAAAACTGGATTTGCTGGCTATTTTTTAATTGTCCAAGATTTTGTGAATTGGTCGAAAAAAAATAACATTATTGTTGGTCCTGGAAGAGGCTCAGCAGCTGGGTCTATTGTTTCCTATCTTTTAAAAATCACCAACGTTGACCCATTAAAATACGAACTGTTGTTTGAACGTTTTTTGAATGAAGACAGAATAAATATGCCTGATATTGACTTAGATTTTGCTGACAAAAGAAGAGATGAGGTAATCCAGTATATTGAAAAAAAATATGGGCATGACCATGTATCACAAATTATAACCTTTGGAACTATGGCCTCTAGAGTAGCCATCCGAGATGTAGGAAGAGTTTTAGATTCTCCATATATATTTTGCGATAAATTAGCTAAAGCAGTTCCACCTGGTTTTACACTTGATAAAGCTTTGCATTATAGTCAGGAACTAAAAGAAATTTATGCAGAAGAGCCTGAAGCGCAAAAAATCATTAAAATAGCTCAAAAGTTAGAGGGAGTAATAAGGCACGCCTCTAGACATGCCTGCGGACTACTCATCGCCCCACTACCATTGACTGAGTATGTTCCAGTTCAATACGATACTTCTGGACAAGAAAGAACTGTCATATCTGGATACGACATGTATGCAGTAGAAAAATTAGGACTACTAAAAATGGATCTTTTGGGTTTAAAAAATCTAACAATTATAGAAAAAACATTAGATATTGTCTATCATATATATAATAAAAAAATTGATATAGATAATATTCCACTAGACGATAAAAAAACTTTTCAAATATTTCAAAAA
>CAZTWG010000017.1:0-9806 GCA_964617525.1 uncultured Gammaproteobacteria bacterium | reverse complement strand
CAAGGTTCTGCGGAGCAGGTTCTTATTCCAAGGTTCTGCGGAGCAGGTTCTTATTTTAACAGAAATTGAATAATAGTAAAAGTGATATAGAATAATAATAAGATTATTGCTTCTTGCCATGAAATTTTTTTTCTAGAATAGGAAAAAATTCCAAATAATAAATAGGCTACTAGTAAAGCGATAATGCTACTAAAAAATAAAGCACTATTTTCAATTACGATTGGAGAAATAATGGCTGTAATCCCTAAAACAGCAGTTGAATTTATGGCCACAGACCCTAATATTCCGCCCAAAATCATATCTTTATGTTTTTGCCGGGCAACTCTAATCCCAAATATTAATTCGGGCAAAGATGTCCCGACAGCGACCATAAATAAGCCAACCATAAACAAAGGAATGTTAAGAATAGTGGCTAACTTATTTGCTGTTTCTACTATAACTTGAGCGCTCAATGAAAGCAATATAACGCTAATAATAAATAGTAGAATATTTTTTGTTAACTCTCCCTTTTTGGCTTTAACTATTACTTTACTTTGATCTTGGCTTTGATGTATCAGGATTAAGTTATATAAAGTAAAGCTAACTAACAGAGCAATGCCATCTAGTCGTGAGAGTACTCCGTCTAAGCATAGAAGCAAGGAATATATCATCAAAAGCGCAGTATAGCTTATATTGCGTTGAATTGTTTTTGTTTTAATCTCCAGCCCTCGAAGCAGGATGATTGTTATCCCTAAAATTAATGTTATATTAGCTATATTTGAACCAATAATATTAGATAGAGAAAGAATCGGCGTATTATTTAAAGCTGAAGAAATGCCTACGAAAAGTTCTGGAAGAGAAGTTGCTATTCCTGCTAAAATAAAGGCAATAACAAATTCAGAAATTTTCATACTCTGGGCAAAATAAATCAAGGATTTAATTATCCAATGAGTAGCTTTTATCAGAACACATGAAGCCAAAATAATTACAATAATGTATAGAAAGGTCATCTTGAATTAAATTTTTAAATATTTTTTAATTTTGGTTTTTTGTGGATGAAAAGAAGTTTGCCTAACTCAATAGCCAAAAGATTGAATAAGCCTATACTGATAATGATTAGCCAATCATTAAGGTTGAGTGGAATTAATTTAAGAATATTTTGTAGAAATGGAAGATAAATAGCTAAAGCTATCATAAAGAATCCGAATATTACGCTTATTAAAAGGAAATTGTTGTTAAATATATTGTATCTCCATATTGATTTTTCTAAATTTTTGCAAGAGAAAATATAAAACAAACTATCAACGCCAGTAGCTGCAAAAATTATAGTACGAATATAGGTCAAGTCTAATCCTGCTTTATAAAAATAAACAAATAGCCCAAATAAAATTAAATCAGTAATTACAGATATGACGCCAATAAGAAATTTCATTTCTTTGTTTAAGATTTCATTTCCTGTTTTTTTTACTTTTTCCTGCAAAATATTTTTTTCTTCTTTTTCATAGGACAATGCCATGGCTGGGAAAGTATCTTCAACAATATTTATCCAAAGAATTTGAGCAGCTAGCACTGGCAAAGGAAAACCAAGCAACAATGCTCCGCCAATTAGAATAATTTCTGAAAAACTGCCACTTAAAAGAAATAGGATTACTTTTTGAATATTTTTAAAAATATTTCGTCCACTTTTTATGGCTTCAACAATGGTTTTAAAGTTGTCGTCGAGGAGTACAATATCTGCGGTTTCTTTAGTTACTTCTGTGCCAGAACCTAGCGCAATTCCAATATCAGCTGCTTTAATGGCTGGGGCATCATTTATTCCGTCTCCAGTCATAGCTACTACCTCACCTTGAGCTTGAAGTATTTTGACTATCCTTATTTTGTGCCTAGCTTCAACTCTAGCAAAAACACTTACTTTTTTTAATTTTTTTCTTAATTCTTCGTCAGAAATTTTATCTAAATCTTGTCCTTCTAAAATTTCCCCATTATTCTTTAAAAGTCCAATTTCATTAGCAATTGTTTGGGCTGTTAATTTATGGTCTCCCGTTACAATCAATGGGCGAATACCAGCTAACTGGCATGCGCGAATGGTTTCTTTGATCCCGCTCCTTAATGGGTCTTTAAGCGCAATTAGGCCTACAAAATCAAGATTTTCTATTTCTTTCTGATTTAGTTTTTTATTTTTTGTCTGCTTACTGGCAGCAGCCAAAACGCGAAGTCCCTTCTTGGTTAGAGCTTCAAATTCTTTTTTAATTTTATTTTTTTCCCTTGGGTCAAGTTTGCAAAGATTTAATATTTTTTCTGGAGCTCCTTTCACAAAAATGACTTGTTTATTTGCTTGTGAGTCAAAATGAAGGGTCGCCATATACATTTTTTCAGAATCAAACGGGATCTCATCGATTCTTTGATAACAATCCATAACCCTTTTTCTTTCAAGCCCAGATTGTAGTGCGGCCTTTAAGAGCGCTGTTTCGGTTGTATCTCCTTCTATTTTCCATTTTTGTAAAGGGTCTTCAGAGTTTTGCACGATAGCATCATTGCATAGAATACTGATGTTGAATAGCTCTTCTGAAGTTTTTTCTAAATATGGGATTACTTTATAGACAGTCATTTTGCCCTCAGTTAGTGTCCCAGTTTTGTCAGTAGCAATAATCGTAATTGACCCTAGGGTTTCGGCTGCAATTAATTTTTTTGTTAAAGCTTTCTTCTTCAAGATTTTTTGCATACCAATGGCTAAGCAAATAGTAACAGCAATAGCCATTCCTTCTGGAATGCCAGCTACCGCTACAGCTACTGCCGTTATAAGCATTTCGGAGAATGGATATCCTCTCAATATTCCAGCTATGAATAAAAGAATACATAACCCTCCTAGAATCATACTGATGTTTTTAGCCAAGGATGTTATTTTTTTTTGTAGAGGAGTCTTCTTATTTTTTATTTTTTTTATTAAATTGGCGATGAGCCCTAATTCAGTGTTGTGTCCAGTGGCGACCACAAGAGCTTTTCCCTTCCCATGGACAATGTCAGTCCCAAAGTAGACCATATTTTCTCTGTCGGCCAAACCTATGCCTTTTTCGAGAATATCTATTTTTTTAAGAGAAGGGGTTGATTCTCCCGTTAGAGGAGCTTCTCGAGCTTGCAGATTATATGTTTCTATAAGACGAGCGTCAGCAGGGACAATGTCGCCAGCCTCTAAAATAATAATATCTCCAGGCACGATTTTGCTGTTTGGTATAATATTTGTATTTCCTTCTCTTATTACTTTGGCCGAATAATGAACTAATTTTTTTAAATGTAAAAAAGTTTTTTCTGCTTTATTTTCTTGGAAAAATCCAATACCAGCATTTATTAAAAGCGCGACGAATATTATGCCAGCATCGGTAAATTCTTTTAAGAAAAAAGATATAATAGTAGCTATCATCAAAACATAAACCAAAGGACTTTTGAATTGGTCTATGAATATTTCCCAAGTAGAAAATCTTTTTTGAGATGGTAGTTCATTTAATCCATATTTTCTAAGACGTTTTTGAGCTTCTGTTTCTGAAAGTCCAGTTTCAGAAGTTTTTAATATTTGTTGGATTTTTGAACTTGATAAATTATGCCAGATTGGATTCATTTAAAAATATTTTTATTGATTAATAATTGCTATACAACAACTCTGTTGATATAAAAAAATACCCCCTGTAGGAATCGGACCTACGTCAACTGCTTAAAAGGCAGCTGCTCTACCATTGAGCTAAGGGGGCACCAGCTTCGCTTTGATTTACATTGAAGCTCCGATGGGCAAGTAAACATCTTAATGTTGACACTTGTCCTTCCGAAGCTCAAATGCAAATTTGAGCATAGGAGGAAGCTAAAGGGGCTTATAGTTTTAGTAATATTTACCATTCACTTCTTTTTTCAAGTAAAAAGGTCCCTGTTGTTACATATTTTAGCGTAAAGTTTCTCCCATATCTATCTTCAAATTTTACATCGCCTGACATTTGAGCAGCTTGGAAAAGAGAAAAAGCCTCACTAAAGCTTAAGACATAAGCTAAATGCTTGGCGCCTTCATGAGCGTTATTTTTATAATTCACGATATAGCCATGAATGTTTTTTTGAAGCATATATATAGTTATGGGTGAGTAGTAGCTTTGAGTTAGGGGAAATTATTCTATTCTGTTAACAAAATGTGTAAAAGGTCAGCTTGAATTAAAATAGAATTATTATACAATAAGATTATACAATAAAAAAAATAAAATGTAAACGCAAAAAAGTATTTTATGACTAGGTCTGAAAAATCTATTGAAAAACTTCCTCCTCAAAATATTGAAGCTGAGCAAGCAGTGCTCGGGTCTTTATTGATTGACAAAGATGCTATTATTAGAGTGGCAGATATAATTGTGTCTGAAGATTTTTATAAAGATATTCATAAGATAATTTATTCAGTAATGATAGATGTTTGGGGGCAAAGAGAGCCAATAGATATTTTAAGTATAGCAAATCGTTTAGAAGAAAAAAAGAAATTAGATTTAGTGGGTGGACGTAGTTACTTAGCCTCTCTAGCTAACATTGTCCCTACCTCTAGCCATATCACTTCTTATGCTCAGATTGTACAAAAGAAATCAATTTTAAGAAAAGCCATTAAAGCGTCTACAGAAATAGTGAAAATGGCCTATGAAGAAGAAACAGACGCTCTTAAGATATTAGATAAAGCTGAGCAAAAAATATTTAATATTTCTCAAAAATTTGCTAGACAAAACTTTACTTCTTTAAAGGATACGCTAGCTAACTCTTTTGAAAGATTGGATGAATTACAAAAAGGAGATAGGTCTATTAGGGGTATTCCGACAGGATTTACGGATTTAGATAATGTCTTGGCTGGCTTGCAAAAATCAGAATTAATAATTTTGGCAGCTAGGCCTTCTATCGGGAAAAGTAGTTTGGCGTTGGATATTGCTCGCAATGCAGCAGTATCCAGTAAGGCCCCCGTTGGAATTTTTAGTTTAGAAATGTCTAAAGAGCAGGTTAGTGATAGAATGATTTGCGCAGAATCAGGTGTTAATCTTTGGCAATTACGCACAGGACGATTTTCCAAAACTAAGGGGGATGGGGATTTTAAAAAATTAGGGAAAGCTATTGGTCTTTTGGCTGAAGCTCCCGTTTTTATTGACGACTCAGCAACACTTACAATAGCTGAAATAAGAGCAAAAGCTAGAAGATTACAATTTGAGCATAAGATTGAATTATTGATAGTTGATTATTTGCAACTAATGGAAGGGTCTAATGTTAATAGCGGTAGAGTTCAGGAGGTTTCAGAGATTTCTCGTGGATTAAAGGCGGTTGCTCGTGATTTAAACATTCCTGTCCTCGCACTTTCTCAGCTTTCTCGTGCACCCGAAGCTCGTACCCCAGCTATTCCTCGTTTATCTGATCTACGTGAAAGTGGGAGTTTAGAACAGGACAGTGATGTTGTTATGTTCATTTATCGCAAGTTTATGGATAAAGGCATTAAAAACTGTCCAGAAGAAGATAAAAATATTGCTGAAATTCATATTTCTAAACATAGGCACGGTCCAGCGGGAGTAATGGTGCCATTATACTTTGACAGCACTACTGCCAGTTTCAAGAATTTAGACAAAGCGCATACTCAAACGTTAGAAGAAGATCCATTCTAAACTTTTACTATTTATATATTATTCTTTTTATGCTTTATCCAAAAGAGATCCAAAGAATGGTTAAAAATTTTAGCTATTTTCCAGGGATTGGTCCGAAGGCCGCGCAGCGGTTTGTTTTTTATTTATTAAATCAACCCAAAAAAGATAGAATAGAGTTTATTAAATCTTTTAATGATTTGGAAAATATTCATTCTTGTTCAATTTGCCATAATTTTTCTAATTACAAGATTTGCCCTATTTGCGAAGACCCTCGAAGAGACCGTTCAATTATTTTGGTTGTAGCTAGGCCCCAAGATTTAATAACTATTGAAAATATTGGACACTACAAAGGGCTCTATCATGTTTTAGAAAGAGGGTTAGAGGTTCTTGAAGAAACTAATTTTGCGAAGATTATAACGAATAATTTATTAGATAGACTAAAAAGGGACAAAAAAATAAAAGAATTAATTTTTGGTTTTGATTTAAATATCAAGGGGGAAGGAATGACTCTTTATATTTCTAATTTAATAAAAAGGGACGTAGAGTTAAAAAAACGTTTGAAATTAAGTAAAATGGCGAGGGGATTACCTCTAGGGGCGGAAATAGAATATGCCGACGAGATTACTTTAGGCGATGCTTTAAAAAACAGAAAACCTGTTTAAATATTTGATAATAAAAAGCGGAAGGAGATTTCTCCTTCCGCGAAACTTATTTTTTAGATGCTGTTAGAATCCTTTTTCTAATAATTCTTGTGCCCTCTTCTGATTCTTCTTTGCTGGAAAAATTCCAACAATGCATTCCCGCATAAGACCCATGTACGAAGTTTAGATTTTTTAAATACTTAGTATTTAACTCTTCAATTTTTCCTTCATCCACGGGTTTTATCATGAAAAAAACCCTATTGTCCTGCATCTTTCGTCCTCCTCCTTTTTTAATTAGTTAAATTGTAGCAAAATTATTTTAATTTGTCAATATAGGGGAAATTATGTTAATCAAAGTTAAAGTTATTCCTTTTTCAAGTAAAGACAAGATAATTAAAAAATCAGAATATTCTTTTGAAATCTATGTTAAGCAAAAACCGATTCAAGGGAAAGCTAACGCAAGTGTAGTTAGTATTTTGTCAAAATACTTACAGATTCCAAAAAAGGATATTAAGATTACTAAAGGATTTAAGACAAGAAATAAAATTTTTAAATTAAAAATATAAATTATGTTAAAAGAAAATATTTTTCACCTTAACGATTTAGCCAATTCTTTATTATGGGCTATTTTTGCTTTTTTCGGCTTTTTATTATTGTTTCGTTTATTTCAACAATATGCTTTACAACGGCTTAAAAAAGCCGCCAAAAAGACAAAAACTGACATTGATGATATTTTTCTTGAGATTATTGAGAGTGTAAAACCACCATTTTACTTGTTTTTATCCTTTTATTTATCCTTTCAATTTTTAGAAACTGGAGTATTTTTACAGAAAATAGTTAACACAATTTTAATTATTTGGGCAACCATCCAAATAATTGTTGCAGTTCAAATTTTAGGTAATTATATAATCAAGAAATTTTTTATTAAAGAAAAAAATAAGACATCAAAAGCCTCAATCTATTTAATTGGCAAAATATTCAAAGGGATTTTATGGGCTATAGGATTGTTGTTAATCTTGTCAAACCTAGGAGTTAATATAACGTCTCTAGTTGCTGGGCTAGGGGTTGGCGGCATTGCAGTAGCCTTGGCGCTGCAAAACATTTTGGGCGATCTCTTTAGTTCTTTTGCGTTATACCTTGATAAGCCCTTTGAAATTGGTGACTATATTGTTATTGGTCCACATTCTGGGATTGTTCAAAAAATTGGCATTAAAACCACTCGGATTATGGCTTTACAGGGAGAGGAAATAGTGATTTCTAATCAAGAACTAACCTCTACTCGTATCCAAAATTTCAAGAAAATGAAGGATAGAAGGGTTTCTTTTTCTTTCGGCGTTGTTTATGAAACTTCGTCAGAAAAACTTGAACAAATTCCTAGAATTATCAAAAAGATAATCCAAGATAATAAGTTAATTCGTTTTAGCAGGGCGCATTTTGTTAAATTTGATAATTCTGCGCTTTTATTTGATGTTGTTTATTATGTTCTTTCGCCAGAATACACTGCTTATCGTCAAGTGCATCAGGAAATACTTTTTAAGGTAAAAAAAGAATTTGAAAAGCAAAACATTATCATGGCTTATCCAACCCAAACACTTTATATTCAAAATAACTCAAAATCTTAGGGGGTTGACTTTAGGGCTTAAATATGTTAGTTTTATATATAAACTAAAAGGAGGTAAGTATGGAAAATCCAGTTTTTACTCTTGAGGTGCCAGTAAAAATAAATATCATCGGAGGGGAATACAACGAAAAAGATGATTGCACCTCTATAGAGATAGAAACCGCAGGGCTTCATATCATTTTTGACTTGCAGGGGAAATACAAGTCAAAGTTTGCCCAAGGGCGAATCGCCGAGGGCGTCAGAAGGTTAAGTAGTAGGGGGCGGTTGCATTTGGCTCATACGCATTTGTGGCTAGTAATACAACAGTTGCCCTGATTTTCTTATTCTCTATAATGGCCAGCAGAAATGTTGGCCTTTTCTCTTTCCAAAAATTGATAATGGTTAATTAATGGTTAACGTTAGGATCAAATTATGTTATTTTGACCTTTTCTCATCTGGAAGTTCTAGAATATATGTGTTAAAATAAAAATTATGGAACTTGTTAGTATTAAAAATAAAAAAGAATGGGAATCTGGTAGCCAATTTTTGCAGTCTTGGGCATGGGGAGATTTCCAACAAAGATTGGGTCGTAAAATATGGCGTTGGGCGATTAGAAAAGACGGGAAGACGATTATACAGGCTTTAATCATTAAATATCAATTGCCCTTAGGTTTTAGTTATTTGTATTGTCCCAGGGGACCCTTTTTAGGCAATGATTTAGTAACAGAGGCTTCAGGGATGTTAATGGCTAGAGTTAGGGCTATTGCTAAGGAAGAGAAGGCGATATTTTTTCGTTTAGAGCCATTAAAAAAAATAAAATTAATTTTGCCTAATTTAAAAGTTAATTCAGTTCAACCGAACCAAACTACTGTTTTGAATTTAGATATACCAGAAGATGATATTTTAAAAAAAATGCATTCTAAAACTAGATATAATATTCGTTTAGCCGAGAGGAAAGGGGTTGTAGTCCGGGAGAGCGAAAATATAGATTTTTTTTGGGACCTACTGAAGCAAACCACTAAAAGAGAAAATTTTAAATCATATACTTTTGCTTATTATCAAAAATTATTAGATTGTTCGTTCACTAAATTGTATTTAGCAAAATATAAGAATAAAGTTCTATCAGCCCATTTGATTATATTTTTTAATAAAACAGCTTTTTATGTGCATGGAGGGTCTTCGCGAGAGTTTCGGCAAGTTATGGCGCCTCATGCTTTACATTGGCATGTTATTAAAAAAGCAAAAGAACAAGGCTATAAATTTTATGATTTTTGGGGTATTGATGAAAAAAAATGGCCAGGATTTACCAAATTTAAGATGAGCTTTGGTGGAGAAAGGGTTATTTATCCTGGCACATTTGATTTGCCTTTATCAAAATTTTGGTATAATCTATATAAGGTAGGCAAAAAGATACGACATTAAAACCAAAGATACAATAACCAAACAAATTCCAATATTCAATACCCAATATTCAAACAAATAATGATTTGGTTGTTGGTTATTTGGTCATTGATTGTTGTTTGTGTCTTATTTCTTGTATTTTGTTTCTTCATTTATAATTTATGCTTTTTACGGCTTTAACTACAATTTTTTTTCTAATCGCATCACCCCTTTTCAATCAGGCTATTCTTTGGGATAATTTAATTGAAAACAATAATTCACTTCCTAGCTCTTCTTATTCTTTGGGGCCCAAATTAACTGCGAAAAGCGCATTAGTTGTTGATCTTGATTCTGGAAAGATTTTATTTGAGAAAAATTCAACCAAAGTGTTGCCAATTGCGAGTATAACGAAAATTATGACAGCTTTAGTTTTCTTAGACGAAAATACTAGAAAATGGGATGAAGAAATAGTAGTTTTAGATGAAGATTTAATTAAGTGGACTAATAGCGGTGGGGAAGAAATTCAACCAGCGAGACTTAGTATCAATGCTGGCGATAAGTTAAATGTTAAGG
>CAZTWG010000016.1:0-10136 GCA_964617525.1 uncultured Gammaproteobacteria bacterium | reverse complement strand
AAAGAACTTTTGTTGGAGAACGTAGAAAAGAAAATAAAAGATGATATTTTGGCAAGAATTAAGAAATTAGAAAATTACGGTTCAGAAGAAATAGATAAAAGAGCTAAAAATTTGATTACAAGTGTCATCGAACGTTGCGCAGCTGCGCACACGTCAGAAACTACTACAGCTTCGGTATCTTTGCCCTCAGATGAGGTCAAGGGACGAATTATTGGTCGTGAAGGGCGTAATATTAAAGTAATTGAACAACTTACTGGCGTAGAAATTATTGTTGATGATACCCCAGATATAGTATTTGTTTCAGCTTTTAATCCTATTAGGCGTCAATTAGCTAAATTAGTTTTAGATAAATTGATATTAGATGGTCGTATTCAGCCAGCTAGAATAGAAAAAATTGTCCAAGAAACAAAAAAAGAATTAGCGCGTGATATTAGAAAGGCGGGAGAGGACGCCGTCTATCAGCTGGGAGTTACTGGATTACCACCTAAAATAGTTCAGATATTGGGGCGATTAAAATATAGAACTAGTTATGGGCAAAATGTACTACAACATTCAGTTGAAGTAGCAAATTTGTCAGCTATGTTGGCCGAAGAACTAGGAGCTAATGTTGCTATTTCTCGTAAAGCTGGGTTATTGCATGATATTGGCAAGGCTATGGATTTTGAAATCCAAGGGACTCATCCAGAGATTGGGAAAGACATAGGAGAAAAATATAACCTTTTGCCAGAGGTAATAATTCCAATTGCTACCCATCATGACGACCATCCTCCTACATTAGAAGCTATTATCGTTAAGGTTGCAGATGCTATTTCTAGTGCTCGTCCAGGAGCTAGAAAGGGAAATTATGAAGAATACATTAAACGTTTAGAGGAATTAGAGGACATAGCTAAGAAATTTAAAGGGGTGGAAAGGGTTTATGCTATTCAAGCAGGTAGAGAATTGAGAGTTTTTGTATCTCCTACGAAAATAGATGATTTAAGCGCTAGTAAATTGGCTCGTAAAATAGCTGATCAGGTAGAAGAAGAATTAAAGTATCCTGGAGAAATCAAGGTAACGGTTATTAGGGAAAATAGGATCAGTGAATATGCAAGATAAATGTCAGGTATTGTTTAATAAATAAATTTAATATATACTTAAATCATTATGCCTAAAAGAACTTATCAACCTAAAAAAAGAAAAAGAGCTCGTAAACATGGTTTTCTTAGAAGAATGAGAACCCTTGCTGGGCGTAACATTATTAAAAGACGAAGAGCTAAGGGTCGTAAGAAGTTGACCGTATAATTTTTTAGCTATGCTTCTCAAGAAGTATCGTTTAGTTAAAGATAAAGATTTTGCTAAAGTTGCTCGTTATGGGCGGAGGTCTTATGGTCCTGAGTTGAGTCTGAAATGGATAAGAAATAATCAACCTTATTCGCGTTGGGGAATAATTGTTTCTTTGAAGGTTGACAAAAAAGCTGTCATTCGCAATAAAATAAAAAGGCGTCTAAGAGCTATTTTAAGAGAAAATATTGATTCTTTGGTTCCAGGATGGGATGTTATTATTATAACTAAAGATAAAATTAAGGAATTAAATTATTTTCAGCTCCAAAAAATCTTCTTAAAAATTTTAGATAAAAATAATTTAATAATTCATCAAAAATGAACAATCTTTTGACTTTTTTTAAGTCATTTATTCTGAAATTGATTCGTTTTTATCAAAAGACGCTTTCTCCAGACCATGGACCCTTTTCTTCAATATATCCTTCGTATGGGACTTGTAAGTTTCGTCCTACTTGCTCGGAATACGCCTATCAAGCTATTAATAAATATGGAATAGCTAAGGGCTCATTAAAGGCTATCTGGAGGATTCTCCGGTGCAATCCTTGGTCTAACGGGGGTTGGGACAAACCATAGTTGGGTATTTGGGGTTTGGCAATTGTTTGATTGGGGGATTTTGTCGCAATACTCTGCCTCGCCCGGGAATCTTGTTGCTCGCTTTGTCTTGCTAAGCGGGCCTCACCCTATAATTAGAATAGTTAGACCTGTCCGCTGGCCGGCAGGAATTAGAATAATTAGGTTAATTTTTTCTATTTATGATTGAATTTTTTAAAGTAATCCTTTATAAGCCATTTTTTAATCTTTTAGTTCTTTTCTACAATATAATCCCTGGGCACGATCTCGGGATTTCAATTATTTTTTTAACGCTTAGCATTAAATTATTACTTTTGCCTCTTTCCGCAAAAGCTGTAAGGGGACAAAAGGAGTTAAAGCAATTAGAGCCAAAGTTAAATGAGATAAAGAAAAAATACGCAGAAGATAAAGAAAAACAGACAAAAGCTATAATGAATCTGTATAAAGAAAATAAGGTAAATCCTTTTTCTTCTTGCTTGCCCCTATTAATCCAACTTCCTATCTTAATTGCTGTTTTTCAAGTTTTTAAAACAGGTCTGACAGACGTTAATTTGCCAGTTTATTCGTTTATACATAATCCTGGAGCGTTTAATACCCTAGGTTTTGGTTTTTTAGCCTTGAGTACACCAAATATTTTTTTAGCGGCAATAACTGGGATAGCTCAGTATATCCAAACTAGTATGTTGTCTAGCACTAATTTACCTAAATCTGTTAGCAAAAAAGAAGAAGCTAAAGATGAAAATATGATGACAGCTATGAATAAGCAAATGAAATTTATGATGCCAATTATGACTATTGTTATTGGAAGCACTCTTCCTAGTGGTTTGATGATTTATTGGCTCACAGGCATTGTTTTCGCGATTCTAGAACAAAAAATCATATTTAAAAAAAAGTAAATTAGTCTATATCTAATTTTATGTTTATATTACTCAACATTATTAAGTCGTTATTTATCGATACTTTGTTGAGTGTTTTTTATTTTCCTATTTGGTGGTATGGAATTGGACTTAAAAAAAGATTTTTGCTTTTTAAGAGACGAGTCAAAAGATTGTCTAAAGCTTTATCCTTGAAAATTATGTTTGCTAATTATTTTAAGCCAATGTTCGGGGAATATTCTAGAACGGGCAGAATGATTAGCTTTTTCATGAGGACAGTTCTTTTATTTTGGCGTCTTATTTTATTTTTGATAAGTTTCTTAGGATTATTTTTCTTGTTTTTGATTTGGATTATTTTGCCCATTTTAGCAATTTGGCGAATAATCGTTGAGTTAAGATTTTAATTAAAAAACAATGAAGTTTGTTATTTGTCCAAAATGTCAGGGTCATGGGTTTAAGGACCGAAAAAAATGCCCAAATTGTTCTGGGAGGGGTGTTTATCTTTGCTTTGGAGGATATGCTTTATTTTTTGGAAAATTTTTTAATTCACATGAAAAAATTGAGGCTATGGTAAGTTCTTTTTTAAGAATTATATTTAAAATAGCTTCTTTTTTATTTATCTTGTGGGGAATTATATGTTTATTGAGAATAGTTACTGATTCACTTAAATTGTCCTACCCTCTCTTTTTAACTTCATTTTTGCCTTTAGATGATTTATGGTTAATTTTTTGGTTAGCAGTGTTAGTAATTTGTTATTTAGTTTATTATGCAGAAAGAGGGAAAGAGAAAAAAATTAAGATTTGGCCAAAATCTAAAATTATTCAATCAAAAGAATTATTAAATTTCGTAGATATAAAGAATTTATCAGCTAAATATAAAATTGAAGTTTATTCTTCTTTGTCTAAATCAGCTTTGGCCTTAGTCCAAAGAGCATGGAGCTTAGCTCGCAAACACAAAGATTCTCAAATATTGCCAATTCATATTTTGGGAGCATCATTAAAAGATTCAGATATTAAATTGGTCTTAGCACGATTGGGCCTAAATTATAAGATTTTGCAAGAAAAAATAGAACGGTCATTGATTGCCCTAGATGCCTCTCAGAATAACAAAACGTCACAAACTATTTTCGGATTAGATAGCAAAAAGGTAATATTATTTGCCTATACTTTAGCGGGAGAGAAGGGTCGTCTTAATTTATCACCTTTAGAGATATTAGAATCTTTAGTCATCAACGACGATCTAGTTAGAGAAATTTTTTACGATTTAGAAGTTGATGCTCATCAAATAAAAAATGTTTGCCTTTGGATAGACCTTTATAATGAATTTAGGTCTCATCAACGTTATTTCTTGCAACGTTCTCGTTTTAAACCTAAAGGAACAATTAACAAGGCTTATACGGCTATAGCCACACCCAACCTTGATGCTTATAGCCAAGATTTAACGCAATTAGCTCGTAATAATTATTTACAATTTTGTGTAAATCGGCAAGCAGAGAAGGAAGATATTTTTAGAATTTTTAGCACAGAGCGTCAAAGCATTATTTTGGTTGGACAACCAGGAGTAGGGAAAACAACTTTGGTTGGAGGAATTGCTCGTTTAATGGTCACAGAAGACGTTCCCGAAATTTTAAACGATAAAAGGTTAGTAAGTCTGGACTTAGCTAATCTAATCGCTGGTGCATCAAGGCCAGGAGATATAGAGGCTAGGTTGCAGTCTATAATTAGCGAAGTTTCTGTCTCCGGGAATGTTGTTCTTTTTATTAAAGATATCCACAATATGATAGGAATGAAGACTACCCAGGGGGAGTTAGATATTTCTGAAATTTTAGCTAATAGCCTAAAGTCAAAATCCTTTTTACTTATTGCTACTTCTATTCCTAAGGAATATCATAGATTAATTGAGGGTCAGGCACTAGGAGAGACTTTACAGAAGGTGGATGTAGAAGAACCAGACAAAAACGTTAATATTCAAATCCTAGAAGCACACGCAGCTTTTGTTGAGGGCAAAGAGCAGGTTTATTTTTCTTATAAAGCTTTAGAACAAATTGTTGATTTATCTAAACGTTATGTCCATGACCGTTTTTTTCCAGATAAGGCAGTTAACTTATTAAAAGAAGTGGCAATTATGGTCAAACGGAGTCGAGGAAAGAAAAGTCTTATTAAATCAGAGGATGTGGCTGAATTAATTGCTCAAAAAGTTAAAGTTCCTTTAACCAAAATTACGCAAGAAGAATCAAAAACTCTTATTGGAATGGAGGACAGAATCCATCAACGTCTAATTGATCAGAATGAGGCAGTAAAAGCAGTTTCGTCTGCTTTGCGTCGAGCTAGAACAGAATTAAGGAACAAAAAAAGACCAATCGTCAACTTGCTTTTCCTCGGACCTACTGGGGTTGGTAAAACAGAGCTGGCAAAAACAGTTGCCGAAGTTTATTTTGGCGATGAAGACAAAATGATTAGGATTGATATGAGTGAATATCAAGATAGTTCTAGTCTAGACCGTTTGTTAGGCGTTGCTAGTAAGAATAAGGGGGGGTATTTAACCGAGGCCGTTCGTCGTAACCCTTATTCCCTTTTGTTGCTTGATGAAATAGAGAAGGCTAGCCCAGATATTTTAAATATTTTCTTACAAGTTATGGAAGATGGTCGTCTCACTGATGCCTTGGGAAGAACTATTGATTTCACGAATATTATTTTAATTGCGACATCTAATGCTGGCACAGAATTTATTCAGGAGGGATTAAAAAAGAATATGTCTATAGCGGATATTAAAGAAGTTTTGTTGCAGGAAAAATTAAAATCTTATTTTCGCCCTGAATTTCTTAATCGTTTTGATGGGTTAATTGTTTTTAAAACCTTAGGGAAAGTTGAAATACAAAAAATTGCTAAGTTGTTGTTAAATAAATTAAGCAAACAATTAGAAGCTAAGGGGATTACTTTCCGTGCAACAGAAGAAGCTATAGGAGAATTAGCTGAAGCTGGATTTGACCCTGCTTTTGGCGCTAGGCCGTTGCGACGCACTATTCAGAATAAGGTTAACAATCTTTTAGCTGATTTTCTTTTGACTGGAAAAGTAGGTCGTCGAGATGTAGTTACCTTGGAAAAGGGTGGCAACCTTAAGGTTGAGAAGGCAAGCAGCATTTAACTTGCTTAATTCTTTTATTTATTTATAATAAGAAGATACAGATTTTACAATTAAATCACCTTGACATTAGTTATATATAAAGTAATTTAATTTCAAGGTTCTGCGAAGCAAGTTCTTGCTATGAGCAAAGCGAATAACAACATTCTCGACGGACAAAGTGAGGACAGGTTGTTATAATTATTATTAAGATTATTATTAAGATTAAACTATGGAGAAAATAGCAGTAATTAAAACAGGAGGAAAACAGTATTTAGTTCAAGAGGGAGATATTTTGTCTATTGAAAAGATTGATGGCCATGTTGGAGATAAAATTTCCATTAAAGATGTTTTGTTGTTTGTAGATTTTAAGCAAAAAAAAACGGCGATTGGTCAGCCGATTCTTAAAATTAATGTTAATGCTGAGATTATTTCTCAAAAGAAAGGAGATAAGATTAGTATCATTAAATATAAGCCTAAAACTCGTTATTTCAAGAAACAAGGCCATAGGCAATTGTATACGGAAATTAAAATTATTAAAATCTTAGAGGAAGAGGCCATAAAAGCAAAAAAGGAAAGCACAATTTCGGCCTCAAAAAAGAAATAATTATTTTCTATTTCTCCCTGGAAGACAAAATTTTAAGAGCTCTTTTTATTTTTTCTTCTGCTCTTATGTTTTGAAAAGATGAGATTTGTTGAATAGCTTTTCTAGCCTGTTGGATTGAGTATCCCATTTCCAATAGGGCATCAATCGCTAAAACGTCGTTTTTAATATCAGAAGCAGAAAGGGAGTTTTTTCCAACAACTCCTTTTAGTTCTAGTATGATTCTCTCGGCTGTTTTTTTACCAATGCCCGATATTTTAGTAAGAGATTCAACCTCTTTGTTAATGATTGCATTTTCTAAGTTTTTTAAACTAACCAAAGATAGAATATTTAGTGCTGACTTAACTCCAATCCCAGAAACAGATATTAATCGTTTAAAGTATTCCATTTCAGATTGAGTCGCTAATCCATACAAGCTTAAAGAGTCATCTTTTACTTGAAGTTTGGTGAAAAGTTTTATAGTTTGTCCAACTTTAACCTTAGCTAATAGAGGTTTGGTGATAAATATTTTATACCCCAATCCATTGATTACTATTTCAACAGATTCTTTGTCTTTGCTATTAATTGTTCCTTGAATTGAAGAAATCATATTTCTTATTTTAAAGATTTTATTTAATTTGACAAGATGGAGAAAATTTGTTATGATATTGATATCTAATAAATGGACGGGGTTTAAGAATTATTTATATGATATACAATATGGAAAAATTTGGGGAATTAGTCACCCCTGAAAATAAATTGAGCGAGGGGAAACAGTCAATTATAAGAAAACTCCAAGAAATAAAGAGAGAGGGTGTTTCGATTTTACAGAACAAAGAATATTTAGCTGGAAACGAGAGAGAACAGGAGTTATTAAAAAAATTTGAATCAAGCACTCAGTTAACAATAATTGAAGCTAGCAAGACATTATGTGGGATAATAGCCAAGAATCCCGAAGAAATAGTGGTTTAATATGTACTCATGTCGAAAATATTACAACAATTAGGAGAAATTATTGGCTCTTCTTCAATTTCAATAACTGACCAAAACGATTTGTTAGTTTTCTTGCCGATTTTACCGGAAAGCGTATTGGAAGAGCTTTTGAATATTTTTAATAAAGACATTAAGTCTATTGAAGATTTTAACGAGAATTTTAAAGCACGTTTAAATGTTCTTGTCGGAGGACAGAATAAGTGGGACGACTTGATTGCTCAAGAACAAAAAATGTTAGAAAAAGACAATATGGAAGATTATGAGAAAGAATCGTTTTAAAATTAATAACTAATTATATATGCCAATCAAAAAGTCTGCGTTTAAGGCAGTTCGTCAGTCCAAAAAACGAGAAATTTATAACAAAGGAATTAAGACTAATATTAGCTGGCTTAAGCGTCAGTTTTTAAAAGCAATAGCCAAAAAGGATAAAAAAATTGCTAGTGATTTTTATTTGAAATTGCAGAAATTTTTAGACAAAGCAGCTCAAAAAGGAGTTATTAAAAAAAATACTGCTAGTCGCAGTAAATCACGTTTATTTAAGAAATTACATCTTTTAGAATGATTTTATTGTATTTCTAGCTTTTCAAAATTAATAAATTTAGGAGAATCTCGGCATTAATATGTCGAGTTTTTTTTAGAATATCTATTTTTAATAGTTGTTGATAGATATTTTTTAATTCTCTCATCTCGTAATTTTGTTGTTGCGCAAGGGCTTTTTGGCAAACATAAGGATGCAAGGATAAATCTCTAGCGATTTGTCTAGGTGATATATGTATTGATTTTTCTTTTACATATGATTTTACGCGCATGATAATTTTATACTGATAGTTAAGCATAGATATAATATAGTCAGTAGTCATTCCAGCTTCTATCTGTTCTAACAATAACTGACTAGCCAGTTTTTTATTTTTTTGCCCAAAAGCATCAATGAGGTTCCAAATATTTTGTTCAGCGGTAGGTTCAATCAAGCTTTTGACGTCTCTAGTTTGAATTTGATTCCCAGAAAGGTTGGCAATTAATTTATCTAATTCGTTTTTTATTAACCAAAGGTTATTCCCTAACGTGTCAACTATATAATCAAGAGCTTGGCTTTCTATTGTTAAGTTTTTTTCTTGAATAAATTTTTCGAGCCAGATTTTAACCTTGCCTTTAGTCAATGGTTTAAATTCAGGATAAAATTTTTCTTTTTTTAAGATGGTAAATAATTTTTTTTGAGCATCACTTAAATCTTTTTCTTTTATTTCTTCTTCTTTAAATATAAGAATATTTTTTTTATCTTCTTGAATCTTTTTAATAATATTTAATACTCCTTTAATAAATTCGTTGCCCGAGGCAGTAGTTTCTTTTTTTAATAGGTTCTGCAGAATAACCATCCTTTTTTCAGAAAAAAGGCCACTACTTAAAATGGCTTGACGAAATTTTTCAATTTTTAAACCATGGGCAGATAATGTAGATACATTTAAATTACTCTGAGATCTTTCAGAAATGAATTTCTCTTTTAGTAGCGATAACTTAGCAGAAGAGCTATAGGTATCGGAACCATATAGGAATATTACCATACACTTTAAAATAATTTAGTTTGTTTTTCTTTGGCAGCTAAAGTTATTAACCTTTTGGTTAAGCTCTTGAACCCTAGTTTTTTAAAAACTTTTAAAACTTTTTCTATGTCAGTTTCTAAAATTTTGCAATTTTGGAGAGCTGATAAATTTATTCCAGGGGCTTCATCTTTTATTGTTACTAACATTTTATTCAAAAGAACTTTTTCCTTATTTTTAATAAGATTTTGAGATAAAGATTCTCTTATCAAATTTTTTGACTCAAGAGAAGAATGTTCTTCTAGGTATTGATAAATACTTTCTATGTTCCCAAATTTTTGAATCAATTCAGCTGCTGTTTTGGGGCCAACCTTTGCTAAACCAGAAATATTGTCTGATGGGTCGCCAACCAATGCTTTGAGGTCAATTATTTGTTTGGGATAAACCCCAAAACGTTCAAAGACTTCTGCTGAGTTATATATTTTATTTTCGTTTAAACCTTGTCGTAAAAAATAAACTTCTGTTTTAGGGTCTACTAATTGTAATAAATCTAAATCGCCAGTGATAATTCTGGCGCTTAAGTTATTTATTTCTTTTTTTGTATTATTTAAAGCTCCTATTAAATCGTCAGCTTCCAATCCATTTTGACTAAACGACTTTAAGTTGAAGGCTTCTAACACTAGTTTAGCCCAAGGGATTTGTTTGTAAAATTCAGGAGGTTGAGAAATTCGGTTGGCTTTATATTCTTTGTATTTTTTGTGCCGAAAAGTAGGAGCCTTGGTATCAAATGCAACAGCTAAATAGTCAGGTCTATCTATATATAGTGTTCTTAAGATAAGAGAGGTAAAGCCATGAACTGCATTAATCGTCTGTCCTCTAGAGTTTTTTAGTTTAGGAAGAGCGTGCCATGCGCGATGGAGGACGGCTGAAGCATCAATGATAATAAATTTTTCCATAATTAAATTACATTATTATTTATGCAATAAAAATTTAATTTCAAGGTTCTGCGAAGCAGGTTCTTATCCCAAGGTTCTGCGAAGCAGGTTCTTATAATTAAATTACATTAATTTATGTAGAATAATATTTAATTTCAAGGTTCTGCGAAGCAGGTTCTTATAATTAAATTACATTAATTTATGT
>CAZTWG010000015.1:0-10368 GCA_964617525.1 uncultured Gammaproteobacteria bacterium | reverse complement strand
GTTTATATATAGATATGTATTATATTAAATTTTTGCATAAAATTTTAGCATATTTTGCCAAAAAGGTAATCAAGAAATATAATCCTCTTATCATTGGTGTTACTGGTAGTGTTGGCAAATCATCAACCAAGGAAGCGATTTATACAGTTTTAAAAGGTAAGTTTAATGTTCGTTGCAGTTCCAAGAATTATAACAATGAGATAGGATTGCCATTAACGATTTTTGGTCCTTTGTCTCCTGGCAAAAATATTATAGGATGGGTAAAAATGTTCTTGACGGTTGGCAGGATGTTGTTGTTCCGGACTAATTATCCGGAGATTTTAATTTTAGAAATGGCAGCTGACCATCCAGGAGATATCAAATATTTAACAAACATTGCTCCTCCTAAAATAGGAGTAATTACAGCCGTAGGATTAACTCATACTGAGTTTTTTAAAAGTATTAATGCAGTGGCGAAAGAGAAGCAAACCCTTGTTAGCGACCTAGGTAAACGAGATTGGGCTATTTTAAATGCTGATGATGAGCGAGTAGAATTTATGAGTAATAGAACTTCAGCGCAAATATTGACTTTCGGTTTATCTAAAAAAGCTAACATTCGGGCAACAGAAATTAAAATTGACCAAGAGCTATTATTAAACGAAGGGCCTCCCAAGATAAAAGGACTATTATTTAAAATTAATTATAAAGGAAATATTGTTCCAGTTTTCCTTCCCAACGTTATAAGTCAAGCACAAATTTATTCTATCTTGGGCGCAACGGCAGTTGGCTTAGCATTGGGTTTAAATTTAATTGATATTACTAAAACTCTATCTAAACATAAAGTATTGCCAGGACGTTTAACTATGATCCCCGGGATACGAAAAACCCTTATTCTAGATGATACCTATAATTCTTCACCACAAGCAGTTAAAATTTCTCTTTTTTCTTTGGACCAAATAGAAATTGCTTCAGGAGCAAGAAAGTGGGTGGTGTTGGGAGATATGTTAGAATTAGGCAAATTAAGCGCTCAAGCTCATAAAGAAACAGGACGAGAGGTTAGCAAAACAGAACTAGATTATTTGGTTGTGATTGGCGAAGAGGCTCAAAAGATAGCAGAGGGAGCCCATGACTCAGGTTTGTCTTTGAGTAAGATTTTTAGTTTTAATAATACTTCAGAAGCTGGAGATTTTTTAGAATCAAAAATTCATGAAGGAGATGTTATTTTAGTTAAAGGTTCTCAAGGGATGCATTTAGAAAAAATAGTAAAAAAATTAATGCTTAATCCTGAGCAAGCAAAAAAACTTTTAGTGCGTCAAAGTAAAGAATGGTTAGGATAATATTTTAGTCATATAAGTATTTTGAAGGCGATAGCCAAGTTTGCGGTAATATGGACGAACCCCGATGCCAGCGATAATGGCTATTTTTTTATATCCAGCTTTTCGGCTGATTTTTTCTGCTTCTTTGATTAGCTTCTTCCCTAAACCAATATGTTGAGTTGCTTTTCTGTTTTTTTGATTAATTGAAACGAGTTGTCCATAGGTATGTATTTCACGAATAATCGCACTATTTTTTAAAACACGAGGTTGTTTTTTTATTTCTAGAGTTGGTAACCTAAGACGAAGGAAAGCAGCTAACTTGTTTTGTTTTTGCGATTCAAATGACAAAAAAATTGCTTGACCGTGCGATGCTGTGTAATGCTGGTGTTTTAATTTTAAATCTTTTAATTCTAGTTGACTTGCTTTAATCTCTCTGCAACGAATACATTGGCATTCTAATTTTTGTTTTTTCATTTCTATCTGTATATATTGACGCATGTTTGAGATTTTGCTTCCACCTTGAATTTGCCAAGAGGGGATATCGCGTATAACTCGGTTAATGCGTACATAAGGCGGAACAACTGATTTCATCTTAATGAGTAGATTTATTAATTGGTTATCGGTATATGGTTTATATTTCTTTTGTTTATATAGTTCAGATAATTTTGAACCTTTGGTAACAACACAGGGATATATTTTTAACATATCGGGTTGAAAGTCAGAATCAGAAAAAAGTTTTTTGAATTTTTCTAAATCTTTTTTAGGGTTTGAGCCATAAAGTCCAGGCATAATATGATAACATATTTTAAAACCAGCGTTTTTAAGTAGTTTCGTTGCTTCAATTGTTTTGTCAATTAAGTGGCCACGTTGATTTATTTTTAATATCTCGTCATCAACTATTTGTACTCCTATTTCTACCCTAGTGCATCCTAGTTTTCTCATTCTTAAAATTTCTTTAAGAGTAATATAATCTGGTCTTGTCTCTAGGGTAATCCCTATTAAACGGTTCTTGGCTTTTTCATTTTTCTTTTGAGCTTCAAATAAAGTTTTGGATATTTTTTTATTAGCTCCGTCAAAACATCTTTTGATAAACCATGTTTGATAATGTTTAGGGAGATAACTCCATGTCCCGCCAATAACAATTAATTCAATTTTGTCAGTTGGATGACCATTCTTTTCTAACATTTCAATCCTTTTTTTAGTTTGCAAATAAGGGTCATAATTCAAGATTTTAGCCCTTTCTACCGCTGGTTCACCTGATAGGTAACTTTGGGGAATATTCTTCTCTGTGGGGCAATAAATGCATTTGCCAGGGCATGGCCATGGTTTAGTAAGCACAGCGACAACTGCCACGCCAGACAAACTACGTATTGGTCGTTTTTTCAATAATTTTTCAAAATAAAAGTTAGCACGAACATTATTTTGTTTTCGTAATTTTTTATATATCATCAATAGTTCGTTGTTTGGAGGGAAGTTTGTTTTGATTTTGGCGATTGTTTTTTGTTTAACTTCCCCAAATTCTTCCTCAGAAGTTATTTTATTCTTTGCCATTTCCTGAACTATTTTTATTTTTTTTTCTTCTATTTCTTTTTTCATGATAATCTTATCTTATCAGTTTTATATAAATATTCAATCTTGCTGACTCTTATATTTCTGATAAGATATAGTTATGAATAAAAAAAGAGTTGAAAAGATTCTTAAACAAAATAAAGAGAATTGGGATGCCATTGCTGGGGAATTCGCAAAAACTAGAAAATGGAACTGGCGTGAGTTAGAATTTTTATCAAAATATATTAAAAATAATCAAAAAGTGTTAGACTTAGGATGTGGTAATGGACGATTGTACCAGCTTTTTAAAGGCAAAAAGGTAGAATATATTGGCATTGATAATAGTGAAAAACTGATTGAAGCGGCAAGAGAACGATTTAATAAACCTAAATTTATTGTATCTGATGCTTTAGACCTAGGGACTCAGTTTTCAAGAAATGAGTTTGATGTTATATTCTCAATTGCTTTTTTGCATCATATTCCATCAAAAAAATTACAACTCAAGATTTTAAAAGATTGTTTTTCTATTTTGAAACCAAATGGTTTTTTGATTTTTACTGTTTGGAATCTTATGCAATGGAAATTGATTTTACGTTATCATCTTTATTCTTTGTTCTTGGGGCAACGTAACGTGTTTATTCCGTGGAAAATAAGAGAAAAGGAAATATTGCGCTATCATCACGTTTTTACTCTTAGAGAAATTAAAAAATTGGTAAAGGGTGCAGGTTTTAGAATTATTAAAAATAGGAAAGACCCTTTAAGGGGATTTAACTTAATAACTATTGCTCAAAAGGTATGATTGGCATTTTAGATTCAAATTTAGGTGGTTTAATCTTAACTAAGGAAATAATAAATAAATTTCCAGAGTATCAGATTTTATATTTTGCCGACACGGCAAGAGGTCCTTTTGACAATAAAGGTGAGGGGACTATCAGGAAATGCGCTGAACAAGGAATTGATTTTTTGATTGGGAGAGGTGCCAAAATGATTATTGTCTCTGACCCATCTATGGCCGTTGCATTAAAGGATATCAAAACTAAGGTCCCTGTAATATCTCTTATAGATTGGTTAATTGATTCAGCGGTTAAAGGGAGCAAGAATAAGAGAATAGGGGTGATCACTTCTAGCGTAGTTATTGATTATAATTTTATATCTAAAATTGTTAATCAAATTGATAAAAATGTTAAAATTTTAATTAAATTCACTCCCTTACTCCGGCCATTAATTAGAGAAAGCTGGCTTAAAAAAGCTGTTACTAAAAAGATATTAAAATCTTATCTCTACAATTTACATTGCAAACGGATAGATACCCTTGTGTTAACAAGTCCAATTTATTCTTTATTGGCGGATATAATCCAGATTAAAATTGGTAAACAGGTTAAAATCATTAGCCCAATCGATATCATTGATTCTTATTTACATGAATTTTTAGAAAATAACCCAAAGATAAAAGAGAACCTTTCAAAAGGGTCTCTTAGTCAATTTTTTGCTTCTGACATAAACAATCAAACTAAATATTTATCTAGGAAGTGGTTTGGGTCAAAAATAGAATTAAAGAAAAATTAAGAGAATAATCCAATTTTTTTCTTAATTTCTTTCATATTCTCTCTAGCGATCTTTTGCGCCCTCAAAGCTCCGTTTCGGAGTATTTTTTTTATCTTCTCGGGATTTTTCTCTAATTTTCTTTTTCTCTGTTGGATTGGTTCTAATTCTTTAAATATATTTTTAGCTAATAGTTTTTTGCATTCTAAGCATCCAATTTTAGCCTGATTGCATCCTTTTTCTACATATCTTAAATCAGAAACATCGGAAACAAGTTTGTGTAATTTGTAAAGATTACATTTAGCTGGTGTCCCTTTGTCGGTAAGTCTTTTTCTGGCTGGGTCGGTCATAGCGCTAGCAAGCTTTTTCTCAATAGTTGCCAAAGAGTCAGATAAAGCAATAAAGCTATTTATACTTCCACTTTTACTCATTTTTTCTTTAGGATTTATTAAGCTCATTATTCTGGGGTTAGGCGCTAGAAGACTCTTTGGTTCAGGGAAGGTTTTCCCTAGCTTTTTATTGAATTTACGAGCAATAGTACGAGCTATCTCAAGATGTTGTAATTGGTCATGTCCGACGGGAACCATTTCTGCTTTATAAAGCAAAATATCAGCTGCCATTAAAATTGGGTAATATAGTAGTCCAGCATTAATATTTTTAGTGTTTTTTTGAGATTTTTCTTTAAATTGAGTCATGCGTTGCAATTCAGCTAAAGGAGTAAAAGAACTTAATATCCATGTTAATTCTGTATGTTCAGGAACAGATGATTGGACAAAAAGAGTTGATTTAACAGGGTCAATCCCGCAAGCCATTAAATCCATAGCCATATCTAAGGTTTGTTTTGATAATTCTTTAGGATCAATTGTCTCAGTTAAGGAGTGGTAGTCAACAACACAAAAAATGCTATCGTATTTTTTTTGTAGTTTAACCCAATTTTTGATGGTTCCAAAATAGTTGCCAATATGAAGTATGCCTGTTGGCTGGATGCCACTAAATAATTTTATCTCGTTAGAAATTCTCATAAATTTTATTTTTGTAATATCCTCGTTAGAAGCTTCTGGACATAAAATTTCTAACGGAGTGAATATTATTTTTGTTTTATTTTTATATATAATGCCGAGGGCGGGAGTTGAACCCGCACGAACTTGCGTCCACAGCGCTCTGAACGCTGCATGTCTCCCAATTCCATCACCTCGGCTTAATAATCCTTCTCGTTCTTAATTCAAGAGTTATATAATTATTCCTTAGCGAATCAAGGTTCTCGAGGAACGAAGTGACGAGAGGTTCTTGTATACCAATTTTCAATGTCTCTAAATCTATCCTTAGGATGGTCAATTTGGGAAATGCTTATTCCTTTTATTTTTTTGTTTATAAAGTAGTCGTAATTGGTGGTATATAAGAATATAGCTGGAATATTAGCTGCTATAATTTCTTGAAATTCGTCATAATATTTTTCTTTTGTTTCATCATCGTTTAGATAATAAGCTTTTTCTAGCAATTCATCAACCCTTCGATTGTTAAACCCAGTTAGATTCAAACCAGGAAAATTTTTTTGAGAAGAGTGCCAGAAGAAATATGGATTAAAATCAGTTTTGGGTAATATTCCGTATAAGAATATTTTAAAATTACGAGTTTTTATAACTTCTTGTATTTGTTCTGCTGGGATTGATATTAGCTTTATTTTAATGCCTGCATTTTGCCAAGATTGTTGTAATAAAGTCGCAATCTTATTAAAATCAGTTTCTTCAATAGTAGTCAAACTTAGCTCTAGAATATCTCCGTTTTTTTCTAAAAATCCATTTTCTTTGTTTTCCCATCCTGCTTTTTTCAGAATTTCTTGTGCTGATTGAGGATTATATTCATATTTTTTAATATTAGGATTTAGCAAATTAGAGGTAGGCAAAAGGGGTCCATCCATAATAATGCCATTCCCATTCAAAACAGCACTCAAGATTTCTTCTTTGGGGGTAAGTAAAGCTAAAGCTTGGCGGATATTTTTGTTTTTCAACAAGGGGTCATCTAGATTGAAAAAGGCAGCAGTATAATGTGGTAAACTTAGAGGATAGTATCTAATTTTTTTTAGTCCAATAACTTCTTCTTTCAAGTTTTGAGGGATATTGCCTAATCCACTAATTTTTCTTTCTTTTAAGGCCTGAGTAGCTTGAGTAAAGTTTTGATAAAATCTAAAAATTATTTGCTCTATATATGGTATTTTATTATAATAATCTTTATTTTGTTTTAATTTATAGCTTTTTATGCCATCTTCTCTGCTATTTGTCAAAGAAACAAATTGGAATGGTCCACTACCTATTGGTTTTAGGTTGTATATAGATTGATTTATTTTTGCTGGTTCTAATGTTTGCCAAATATGTTTAGGTAAAATTCCAAAGCATAAATCTGATAATTTAGCATTTTTGAAACTAAAACAATTGTCATCAATGACTGAAAACTCAGTATTTTTTAATTTTTCAAACAATGGCGATTTAGATTTTATCTTTTGGATTAATTCAAGAGTAAAAATTAAGTCAGCGGTAGTTAATCTTTCTTTGTCGTGCCAAAAAATATTAGGTTTCAGACAGATAGTTTTGTTATTTTCGTTTATATCAGAAGGTAGAGTTTTAGCTAAATCAGCCTGTATTTCATTATTTTTATCATATTTAAATAAACCGGAAAAAATTAGACCACTAATAGCCAAGTCAATATCATCATTAGCTAAAATAGGATTAATAAATTTTGGTTGACCAATCAAGCCCTCGCTATATGTACCTCCGTAAGATGGTTTAATCTCAGAATTTTTAAAATAAAGAGAGAAAAGTAGTCCAAGCAAAGAAATTAAACTCAACCAAAATAAATAAAAGATTATTTTTCTTTCTCTTTTATCTAAAAGGTGTTTAATGTATTTTAACTGCTTAAAAGAGGGAATGCTTTTTGTTTTTTGAGAATGTAGCTTAAGAATTCTTTTTTTAAAAGCCATAATTTCTTTTATTTAGCTAATAGAAAGCGGGCAATTCCTAACCCAATAAAGGCAAAAGCTAAAATAATAGTAACGATAAAAATCGTTTTCTCTAAACCTCTTTTAGTACGATAAACTTCTCCTCCTCCTCCAAGCAAATTAGATAATCCTCCTTCTCGTGATTGGAAAAGAATGCAGAGAACTAATGATAAAGATACGATGATTTGAATAATGCTTAAGATTTTTGACATAAAATAAATAATTTAATGAATTAATAATTTATAAGATTTAAAATGAATTATATTATTTAGCAGATAAATAAACATTTTTTAAAAGATAGATAACAGTCAATGGTCCGACTCCACCAGGTACTGGTGAAACGAATACATTTTTTTCTTTGACCTTATGGGATACATCACCATAAGCTTTATTTTTAATTCTACTATAACCGACATCAATTACAATAGCATTTTCTTTTACCATTTTTGGTTTGATAATATTCGGTTGTCCCAATACGCTAATTATGATATCTGCTCTATGGATATTCTTGGAGGGTTTCACATCCCAAGAGCTTAATATTGAGAGTTCCCCCAAAAAATCCTTAAGTGGATTAGCAAAAATATGGTTTTTGCTTAGAATTAAAGCTTTTTTATTCTTTAAATTTTGTTTGCTCGCTTTTATCAATTTAATAATTGCTTGATGAGTGGGTGACCTAAATTTTGATTTTTCTTGGAAGCCATCAACATCTTTGTTCGGCGAAATAGAGTTTACTAATAGATTGGGGTTAAGACGTTTAGGTATTGGCATTTGGATTATAATACCATGTATTTTTGGGTCATTATTTAATTTTTCTATCAATTTTAGGATATCTTTTTGTTTGCATTTTGACGGGAAAGGAAATGTTTGGCATTTAATCCCTATACTTTTGCTAGCCTTTTGTTTCAATTTAACATAAATATTTGAATTTTGGTTTTTGCCAATTAAAATTATTGCTAGTCCAGGGACTAATTTATATTTTTCAATATTATTCTTTAATTGTTTTTTGATTTGTTCGGCTATTTTTTTGCCATTTAATATCATGAGAAATTATTAATTTTTTTACTTTTTGTTTGATTTGTTTTAATATTTTGGGACTATCTACGTTGTGAATTACTTGGGCGATTAGTTCTCCAATTATTTTCATTTCCTTTTCTTTGAATCCTTGGGTAGTCAATGCTGGGGTACCCAACCTAATCCCCGAGGGATTGAAAGGACTATGAGTGTCATTGGGAATAGTATTCTTGTTGACGTAAATTTTCATCTTTTCTAAAACTTTTTCTGCCTGACTACCAGTAATTTTATCCTTAGTTAAGTCAACTAAAACGAGATGGTTGTCTGTCCCATTAGAAATAAGATTTAATCCTTGCTCCTTTAAAGATTGAGCTAATGCTTTGCTATTTTTAATAATCTGCTCGCCATATTTTTGAAAGCTTTTTCTAGAAGCTTCTTTGAGCGCTACAGCTATACCTGCAATATTGTTTTCATGAGGACCGCCCTGTAGTCCTGGGAAAACCATTTTATCAATGTCTGTCGCATATTCTTTTTTGCATAGAATGATTGCTCCTCTAGGGCCTCTTAATGTTTTATGTGTCGTTGTTGTAACAATATCAGTAAAAGGTAGCGGGCTTGGATGACATTTAGCAACAATCAATCCAGCAATATGAGATATATCAGCCATACTAATTGCTCCTACTTTATGTGCAATTTTATGAATTTTTTTGAATTTAATAATTCTAGAGTAAGCAGTGGCGCCAGAAACAATAATTTTTGGACGATACTTTTTTGCTAATTTTTCTATTTGGTCATAATCTATCAAATGAGTTTTTTTATCAACTCCATATTGAACAAAATTAAAAAGTTTGCCTGAAATATTTACTTTATGTCCGTGAGTTAAATGTCCGCCCTGAGATAAACTCATACCCATAATGGTATCTCCTGGCTTAGCTAAAGCTAAATAAACGGCTAAATTTGCGGGAGAGCCAGAATATGGTTGAACATTGGCATGTTCGGCATTAAATATTTTTTTAGCTCTTTCTTGAGCTATTTTTTCAATTTTATCAATATATTTATTCCCACTGTAATATCTTTTATCTGGATATCCTTCTGAGTATTTGTTTGTACAGATTGAACCAAGTGCTTCTAATATTGCTTTTGAAACAAAATTTTCTGAAGGAATTAAAACTAAACCCTTCTTTTGTCTTTTTTTTTCCTGAGAAATTAGTTTAGCAATTTGTGGGTCAACTTTGTTAATATTAGCCATGACATTATTTTATCTTATTTTCTAATCAAAATCAAGTAGTCAAGATTAAAAAATTATGTTATATTCAAAATATCTAGGCCCTATCGTCTAGTGGTTAGGACACTTGGTTCTCATCCAAGAAACTGGAGTTCGATTCTCCATAGGGCTATAAAAAAATTATAAAATTTTAATATAAAGCTTGACAATTTGCGGAAAACTGGTATCATTACAACCATCAGCTACTCGACAAAGGGTAGTTTATTTCAAAGGAGGTGATAAAAATGATAGAAATAATATCTATCACAAGAGGGGTTCCAGTGAAGGATATCCGAGATGCTCAAAAAAAGCATGTTCCGATTGTATTTATCGGGATCAATCAACTAAAGGAAGAAGTAGAAGTCAAGGTTATGGTGACCAAATTTCATCTTTTGGAAGATCATAATGGCTGTTATCAGGATTATTCCCTTTTTAGAGGGAATGAATGTAGATCAAATAGAATTATTGAAGGATCAGCAGGCACTGTAGAGGACAATGTTGGTCATTTTGGACTGTTAATTATTCGTGAGTAATTACGAGGAATAACATTATTAAGAGAGATAGAAATATCTCTCTATTTTTTTTGAAAAAAAATAAAAAGCCCCCTAGCTAAATTGCATATCGGGGGCACAAAATATATTTTAGTTTTCTTACGCAGTACTACTTATTACTAACTAAGACGATATAATAAATAGAATGTCACATTAATATTTTGT
>CAZTWG010000014.1:1807-10959 GCA_964617525.1 uncultured Gammaproteobacteria bacterium | reverse complement strand
GTAAGGATATTAGTATTAGCCAGGTCAGGGAAGTCAAGGGTATTGTTAATTTAGCCCCTCTTTCCGGTTCTTCTAAAGTTGTTATAATAGAAGATGCTGATAGCTTAACAATTCCTGCTGCTAACTCTTTGCTAAAAGTGTTGGAAGAAACTCCATCTCATGTTTTTATAATTTTGTTAATTAGGGGTTTTGGTAATTTGCCCACCACCATTCGTTCTCGTTGTCAAATTTTAAGATTTTTGCCACCATCTTCAGAAGAACTTAGTAATTTTTTGAAGAAAGAGTTTGGCTTAAGCTTAGCTGAAGCCAAAAAAATTTCTAATTTATCTTTAAATTTGCCAGGATTGGCCATAAAGTTAGCTCAAGATAAGGAAAATGGTTTTAAGAATTATGAGAATTTGACAGAAAAATTTATATCTCTTTTGTCAGAGCGAAATAATTTAGAAAACAAATTTAAATTAGCTAGCATGATTCTAAAACTTGACGTTAAACAAACATTGTTTTCATTGATTCAGTTTATAAGAGATTTATCTTTAGTTAAACTGAAATTATATCCATCTAGTCCTTTGGGAAAAAGTAAATTATTAGATTTATCTGAGAAATATTCTCAAGGTGAACTTTATTTTTTTGTAAATCAAATTTTGAAGACTCAGGTTTTGTTGGCAAAACACGCTAACAAGAAATTATTAATTGAGAATTTAGTACTTAATGATTTTGTTTAATTTAATATTTTTATATGCGTAAACCAAAAATTCTTTTTATCTTTTTATTTATCTTTTTATTTGTTTTTTTAAATGGTTGCACCGTTAAGCCAAAATATAGTAATGGAATTTTTAAAAGTATAGATTCAGCTGATTCTTGGTCGCAAAAAATTGATATTTGTTCTCTTGAAAATGAGGTTCGGGCATTGGATAGAGTAGATGTGAATACGCTCGTTTTTGATCCGCAAGACAATAATACGGTATATTTAGGCTCAATAAAGCAGGGGCTTTTTGTTAGTTTTGATGCTGCTGAGTCTTGGCAAAAAATTAGAACATTTCCAAAAGGAGAAATTATGTCTATTGCAGTTCATCCCAAATTAAAACATGTTGTTTATGTTGCAGTTGATAACCAAGTTTTTAGAACCTCAGATTCAGGTCGTACGTGGCAAATTATTTATTTAGAGGCTATGCCAAAAGTAGTTATTAATTATGTTGCTATCGACCCGTCCGTTCCTCGAAGAATTTACATAGGACTTTCTGACGGTAGATTAATTCGTAGCGAGGACGACGGTTTTAGTTGGGCAACGATAAATAATTTTGAAGATGGAATAGGGGAGGTATTGATAAATCCGCAGAATACTCAAAGAATTTATGTTAGTACTCCTAGAAAAGGAATTTTTCGTTCTGACAATAAGGGATTAGACTGGGTTTCTTTATCAGAGTCTCTCAAAGATTACAAGGGAGCCAAAAATGTAGCTAAAATAGCTTTTCAATCTTATGATCCAGAAGTATTAATTAGCGCTAATGGTTATGGGCTATTAAGGACAAATGATGGTGGGAAAACATGGACTGAATATAAATTGTTGACTGACCATGGTAAGGTTGATATAGTTTCTTTTGCTGTATCCCATCAAGATATCAACATTATATATTACATAGCTTCAGATAAAAATATAGTTTTCCAATCCATTGATGGTGGTTTAAATTGGACGCCTAAATCTGTCCCTACAAAGAATCAGCTATCCCAATTAATCATTGACCCATTTAATCCAAATATTATTTATCTAGGGGTACGATCTTTTAATAATTAAATTAAATTTATGGACTTTATTGAAGCTCATCAAGAAAAATTTAACAAAATAATTGATTTTTTAAAGAAAGATATTCAGAGTTTACGTACTAATAGAGTTAGCACAGAATTGGTAGCTCATGTTTTGGTTGATGTCTATGGAGTTAAAACTAGACTTGACCAGCTAGCATCCTTAAGCACTCCTGAGCCACGATTGATTTTAATCCAAGCATGGGATAAAAGTGTCTCTAAAAATATAGAACAGGCCTTGTCTGTCGCTAATTTAGGCGCTACACCTACCGTTACAGATGGATTTATTCGTTTAAAAATGCCAGCATTAAACGAAGATACTAGAAAAAGTTTAATCAAAGTTTTGCATGACAAGCTAGAAAACTCTCGAAGGAGTCTACGCAATGTACGAGATGAAATTAGGGAACAAATCGTTAAAGATGAAAGAGCTAAGGAGATTAGCGAAGATGATAAATATCGTCTTTTTGATCAAGTAGATAAGTTGAGTCGAGAAAAACAGGATGAGATTAAGCTAATTGGGCAAAAGAAAGAAGAAGAAATTACAATAATTTAAGCGTTTATGTTTATTCTCTTGGCTATTATAGCTTTAAGTGTTTTAATTTTTTTCCACGAAGCTGGTCATTTTTTAATGGCTAAAATTTTTGCAGTAAAGGTGGAGGAATTTGGCATTGGTTATCCACCAAGAATGTGTGGGTTTGTTTTCAGGGAGGGAAGGCCGAAATTTTTTTGGGGAAAAACCCCACCAGCCTTATCCGTCAATAAAACAATTTATTCCTTAAATTGGATTCCTCTGGGAGGATTCACTAAGTTAAAGGGTGAGATGGGTTCTCTCTCGGAGAAGGATAGTTTTTCGGCTCAAGTTTGGTGGAAAAAAGTTTTGGTAGCTGCCGGAGGTGCAATAATGAATATTTTTTTAGCAGTTATTATTTTTTCTTTTTTATGTTTAACTGGAATCCCGCGAGATTTAAGTCAGGAAGATTTAACTGTAGGAAAAATTGTTAGTCCAGTTACTATTCAAATTGGCGGAGTTTTCCCCAATTCACCTGCTTCTGAGGCTAATCTACGGGTAGGAGATGTTTTGCTTGACATTGATGGTCAATCATTTACTGATGTAATCGAGGTTCAGCATTACATTCAAAATAAAATCGGGGAATCTATAGCGATCAAAATTAATAGAAAGCACGAGGTAATAACTCAAGAATTACCAGTTTTATCTTATCAAGATATATTTAAAGACGAAACGGATATAGAAAAAGGTATTTTAAATAAAGGATTTATTGGAATATCTCTATCCAAAACAGCATTGGTTAAATATCCTTGGTATTATGCCATCGTTAAGGGGTGGAGTATGGTGTTTCATCTATTGGGCCAAATATTTTCTGGCATAGTGCTTGTCTTTAAAACCTTGATATTTAAACAAAAAATGGTTGGGGGCGTTTCGGGTCCAATTGGGATAACTCAAATGATTAGTGGCGTAGCTCAAATTGGCTTTGTTTATCTTTTGCATTTTGTTGCTATCATTTCTGTAGCTATCGGAGCTTTCCAACTCGTTCCTTTCCCAGCTTTAGATGGTTCAAGAATAGTTTTTGCTTTATTTGAGGGGTTGCGAGGTCGTCCTTTAAATCAAAAGCTAGAGATAATTACTACTAATATTGGATTTTATTTATTACTTCTTTTGTCGATAGTAATTAGTTTTCGCGAAGTAGCAAATTTATTTTAATTTATATGTTACAATCTAATTTTTTAACCAAAACTTTACGTAAAGACCCTAAAGATAGTGTCGCAATTAGTCATAGATTTTTAGTTCGTGGAGGATACATTCAACAGTTAACTAGTGGAGTTTGGTCTCTTTTACCTTTGGGTTTTAGGGTTTATCAAAAGATTGAAAATATTATCAGAGAAGAGATATGTTCTATTGGTGGAGAGGAGCTAAGGATGCCAAGTTTGCAGCCGAAAGAATTGTGGGTAGAAAGTGGTCGTTGGGATACAATAGACCCGCCTTTATTTAAAATAAAAGATAGACATAATAAATGTTTGGTTTTGGGCTCAACTCATGAGGAGGTTGTGACTAAGATAGTAAATTCTTTTATTGAATCATACAAAGATTTGCCAAAATATGTTTTCCAAATTCAAAATAAATTTAGAAATGAACTGAGACCTACAGCTGGTTTATTGCGTACCAGAGAATTTGTAATGAAAGATATGTATAGCTTTCATGCCTCAAGTAAGGATTTGGATTCTTATTATTTAAAGGTAAGCGAGGTTTATAAAAGAATTTATCGTCGTTGCGGGCTAGACCCGGTAATTGTTGATGCTTCTTCTGGAACGATTGGTGGGAACACGTCTAATGAATTTATGATTTTAGCCGAATCAGGCGAAGATAATCTTTTGTTTTGTGAAAAATGCAAATGGGCCGTTAATTCAGAAGTAGGTATTCAAGATTTATTTTGCCCAAAATGCAAAAATAAATTAATTTCTAAAAAGGGCATTGAGGTGGGGCATATATTCAAACTAGGCTCCGTTTATAGTAAGAGAATGAAAGCTTTTTTTATTGATAGGGATGGGCAAAAGCAACCAATTATCGCCGGTTGTTATGGCATCGGGCTAGAGAGGCTTATGGCTACTATAGTAGAATTAAATTATGACCAGAATGGAATCATTTGGCCAGCCAGTGTGTCTCCTTTTGACATTCATTTATTAGGATTAGACCTGGATGATAAAATAATTTTTAAAAAAGTTCAAGAAATTTATAAAAAATTAGAATCGTTAGGTTTCGATGTTTTGCTTGACGACCGCTCTGAATCAGCGGGCGTTAAATTGAAGGATTCTGATTTAATTGGCATTCCGATTAGATTGGTGGTTAGTAAGAAATCAGGCACGAAAATAGAATATAAAAAAAGAAGTCAAAAGAAGAGTGAATTGTTTACATTTAAACAATTATTAGCTAAACTAAATTAGTATGTTTAAAAGATTTTTTTCTAAAGATATTGGCTTAGATATAGGAACAACAAATACCCGTGTTTATGTACAGGGAAGGGGTTTAGTTGTTAATGAGTCAACGATTATGGCTATTAATACTAGAAATGACCAGGTAGTAGCTATTGGCAATAATGCTTTAAGGATGTTGGGCAAAGCTCCTGGGCATATTTCAATCATTAAACCTTTGGTTAATGGTGTAATTTCAGATTTCGAGATAACAGAGAAAATGCTTAAATTGATTTTTAACAAAGTTCATCATGAAGGTTTTACTTTAATTCCACGCCCAAGGGTAGTTGCCTCTATTCCTCTAGAAGTAACAGAAGTAGAAAAAAAATCTTTAGAAGATGTTATTTTACAGGCTGGGGCTCGTGAGGTTTTTTTAGTAGAAAGACCAGTTGCTGCTGCCATTGGATCTCGTTTGCCAGTGCAAGAATCAATTGGGAACTTGATAGTTGAATTGGGTGGAGGGCTTTCTGAAATAGCGGTAATTTCTTTAAATGGGATTGTAGCCCATAAATCACTAAAGATAGGAGGAGAATTAATGAGTAAAAATATCATTAATTATGTTAAAGAAAAGTTTGGCATTCTTCTGGGGCAACAAACAGCTGAAGAAATCAAAATAAAGATAGGTTCTGCTGCGTCGGTAGGTAAGGCCCAAGATATGAAAATCAAAGGAAGGGATTTGGTTAGTGGACTACCAAAAGAAGTAACTATTACCGATACTCAGGTTAGGGAAGCTATTCTACCAACCCTGAAGATAATTATAGAGGGTATTAAAGACACCATTGAAGCTACTCCTCCAGAATTGGTGTCTGATATTTATGAAAGGGGAGTGGTTCTTTCCGGAGGAGCCTCTCTTCTCAAAGGATTAGATAAATTGATTAGAAAAAAGATTAATATCTCGGTTTGTTTAGTTGATGATCCCTCTACGGCGATTATTCGTGGGACAGGATTGATTTTAGAAGATTTCGACAACCTTAAACCAGTAATTATTCCTTCAGCTCGAGATTAGACTTAGGTGTAAATAAAAGACAATATATTTTTTGTCTTTTTTTGTTGTAAGATTTATTTTTATATCGTCTTATATAGATATAGTAATAATTTTCAAAATAGATTGAAATAAACTAAAAAATCAATGATTGGATAATTTGGGTGGACTTATAAGGTTAATGGTGAAGATCTTAGTATCCATTTCGTGATGTTCTTTTTTTTGTGCTATTTCATTTGATCGGTCCAGTTGGCAAATATCGTTAAAAGAGTAATTATTCCAACTAAATTTTCGTTATTTATTAACCTCTAATGGCTCCTGGGTTAAACCTAAGGAGTTTTGACTTTAACCCATTAATAAACCGAGAAGAGAATATAATATGATAAAGGGGATAATTACTATTTTTTTGTTAGTCAATAGGGAAAGAGTTTTTTTAATTTCTTCAGCAACCTTATATGCGATTGGACTATGATTTCGTCCTTTAGCTCATAGTTTATTCTGTTTTATTCTAATTGAAGCTTTTTTGTTATGAGTACAGTCTTGTCTTGCGAAATATTGAAAACTTTGTTAATCAATTCTTTGCGTTTTCTCAGAGAGGAAAACTCAAAGGCTATTGCTTTCTGGTTAGGAATAACTATAGTTGAGGCTCTTTGATTGATTCGAAAGTAACATTACTGTATTTATGTTTTTAGTAGTTGTATTTTAGTTTACTTGTGTTTATTAACTAATAAAATTTTTATTTAGTAGAAAGTGGCAAAATTAATTCTTTTAGGGTTTGTTTTGGATGTTATTTTGGTTCAATTGTTTAGTGCAGTATAAAAATATAAAACCGCTAGTTGATGTTGATAAGCGGGTTTCTCGTCGAAAATTGTTGTTTAAATAAAAAAAATGATATAATAAAAATATGGATGAATCCTTAAACAAAATGCAAAAGATTTTTTTACGTTTGGTTAGACATCATGCCTATGCCCTAGCCTTTAATATTCTCCAAAAAACTCAACCAGCAGATTTGGCTACTCTGTTTTATTATTTATCTGAAAAGGAAAAGAAGTGGTTTGCTGATAGTATTTTAAAAAGTCATAAGTTAGCATTAGTTATTTCTGAAATGGAAGACGATATTGCTACTCAATTCGTTTCTTTGATAAGCGAACAGAATTTAGTTGATGCGTTAGAATCAATGGGACCAGATGATGCAGCGGATTTACTTTTAGCATTGAGAGAAGAACAAAGACAGTCTCTCTTGAAACAGCTAACTAAGCCACAAAGAATAGTAGTGTCAAAATTATTAGGATTTGCTCCCAATACCGCTGGTGGCATTATGACTACGGATTTTTTGGCTTTCCCCGAGCATATATCATCGGAAAAGGCTATTAGGCTTTTAAAGCAACAAGAAAGAAGGTCGGAAGTGCTTTATATCTATGTTGTCAATAGTCACGAACAGTTGGTCGGGGTTATTTCTTTTAGGCAACTTGTTCTTTCTAAGGGAGACGAGAAGTTGTCAGAATTAATGCAAAAAGAACCAATATCAATTACTGTTGACCAAACCCAAGAAGACGCTAGTTCAATGATTGCAAAATATAATTTGCTTTCTTTGCCAGTTGTAGATGACAGCCACCGTTTAGTAGGACAGGTTACAGTTGACGATGCTATTGATGTTTTGTACGAAGAAGCGACAGAAGATATTTATCATTTAGCTAATCTTAGTACAGAAGAACATGTTTCTACCTCAGCCATAAAATCCACCAAATTAAGGCTTCCTTGGTTGACTCTCAATCTTTTGACTTGCATTTTAGCTGCTTTGTCTATTAGTCTATTTGAAGAAACAATCAGTCAATACATTGTTTTAGCTACTCTTCTTCCGATAGTAGCTGGCATGGGAGGCAATGCAGGCACTCAATCTTTAGTAGTTGTGGCACGTGGTTTAGCTTTGGGAGAAATAGATTGGCGCTTGGGGTTTAAAATAGTTTTTAAGGAGATTAAAATAGGGCTTTTGAATGGTTTGACTATTGGTTTAATTATGGCTGGGATAACTTTTCTTTGGTATCATAATTTGGTATTAAGTTTGGTTATATTTCTAGCCATTGTTGGAAATTTAATTATCGCGGGTTTGTTTGGATCTTTAGTGCCCCTTGTTCTAAGAAAGTTAAAATTAGACCCAGCACTGGGCTCATCAATTTTTGTTACTACTGCTACAGATATAGGAGGATTTGTGTTGTTTTTAGGGTTAGCAACCTTATTAATAAAATTTATTGTTTAAATTTGTGGAGGATATAATCAAGGGGAGGATAAGTAAAGTATTTTAAAAAAATAAAAAAAGACAGCGTATTGCTTGCCTATTCCTATTTTTAATTAAGAGTTTTCCAGTTTTAGTGAAAGCAATTTAGATGTTCCGTCTTCTTGCATTGTTACTCCATACAGGATATCTGATATTTCTATTATTTCTTGATTATGAGTGATGACAATAAATTGGGTATAGTTGCTGAGCTCTTTAATAATTTTAGCAAATCTTGTTGAATTTTCTTGGTCTAAAGAAGTAGCTACTTCGTCTAGTATTACAAAGGGAGGTCTGTTAATGGATATTATAGATGCTATTAAGGCCAGGGAAGTTAAAGCTTTTTCTCCGCCAGACAACATAGATATGTTTTTTATTTTTTTACCAGGAGGAGTAGCCAAGATATTAATATTTTTTTCTTTTTTGCCATTTTCTTTAATAATTTCTGACAATTCTATTCTAGCGTCACCTCCATTAAATATAATTTTAAAATACCTATTAAAGGCATGATTGATTCTACTAAAGCTTTTTTGGAATTGATCTTTTATTTTTTGGTCTAGTTCATTACTAATCTTGTTCAACGATTTTATACTTTCCTCTAAGTCAATGCTTTGTTTTTCTAAGAATTCATGACGGTCCCGAACTTTTGGATATTCCTTTATAACTTCTGGGTCAATCCCCCCAATTATTTCTAGTTGATGTTTTAATTTGTTAATTTTTTCAAGATCAAGGGCGTTAGGTTGATAATTTTTTTCTTCATATTCATCTCTTAACATTTTAATTTTTGTACTCTCGTCCTTCATCTCGTTTTCTATCTCTTCCTCTAGGGCCTGTTCTCTTGTTTCCCAACGAGCTAGCTCAACTTTAAGTTCATTTATTTGAGAATCTATTTTCTCTAGTTTTGTTTGCCGATAATGCATATCTTTTTGCCAGAAAACCATTTCTTTTTCTTTAGCGTTTGTTTCTTCGGAAAATTTTTCCATTTTTTTGCTAGCCTTTTCTAATTTTTCGTTGATTATTTTTATTTTTTTATTTAATATTTCTTTTTCTTTGTTTATTTTATTCATCAATTCTTTGTTAAATGGAATTTCTTTTATTTGGTTAGGGTTTTTA
>CAZTWG010000014.1:0-1797 GCA_964617525.1 uncultured Gammaproteobacteria bacterium | reverse complement strand
GAGTCTAACAATTCTTCAGTTTTCTCTCTCGTTTTTATCGCCCAAAGTTTGATTTCTTCCCAATCTTTTTCATTTTTGGCTTGTTTTATTTTTTGCCAAAGCATCTCCTGAATTGTTTTAATTTTTTGCAAGCCCTGGACAAGCTCTTCTACCTTGACGCTAACATGGTTACTACTGTTTTTGGTTGTTTGACTAATTTTTCTTTGTTCTTTTATTAGTTTATCATTCAGTATTGATTGGTTAGATATATATTGGTTTTTTTCTTCTAGTAGTTGTTGATATTCTTTCTGATGTTTTTGATATTCTTGGCTGATTGTTTTTTGAAAAAAATCTTTTGACTTCTCTTGAACATTTTTTAACTCTTTGACAATTTGTTCACGTTTTAATTCTTTGGTTTTTATTTCTTTGTTTATGCTAATATTTTTTTGGTGTAAGTTTTGCCATGAATGATGGTAGTATTTTGTTTGTATTTCATGCAATTCTTTTTCTATTTCTTGTCGTTTTTCTAGTTTTTGAACTTGATGATTAAGAGAATTAAGTAAAGGCTTAATTTCCAACAGCACAATTGCTGTTTGTTGCAAATTTTCTCGGCTTTTTTCTATTTTTTTTAGAGCATGGTCTTGTTTGATTTGATATTGTTTGATGCTAGTAGCTTCATCAAAAAATTTTTGTCTTTCTCCAGAAGACAACTCTAGTATTTGTTGAATTGTTCCCTGACTAATAATACTATAACTTTTTTGGCCAAAGTTAGCTTTAGCCATTAATAATAGAATATCTTGTAATTTTGCACGACTTTTGTTTATAAAATATTCATTATCTCCATTACGATAAATTTTTCGTGTAATAGTAAATTCTTTGTAGTCGATTGCTGCTGATTCGTTTTCATTATTAAAAAACAAAATAACCTCAGCTGAATTGAGGTATTTTTTTTGCGATGAACCAGAAAATATTATATCTTCGGATTTTTTCCCACGCAAAGCTTTAATGCTTTGTTCTCCTAGTGCCCAACGAATCGATTCCCCTAAATTTGATTTCCCTGACCCATTAGGACCAATAATAGATGTAATTTTAAATTTCTTTTGATTTGCCTTAGAAAATTTTAGGACAGTTTTTTTAGCAAAAGATTTAAATCCAATTAGCTCTAAGCGTTCAAGATACATATTGTTTGATAATTTCTAATTTTTGGTTTCTATTTTTTTTAAAGCCTTTTTTGCGGCACTAGCCTCTGAACTTTGCTTACTCTTGCCCTCTCCAGTACCGATTAATTTTTCTTTCAAAAAAACTCCACTAATAAATTTTTTAAAATGGTCAGGACCCTTTTCTTCCATTATTTTATAATGTGGTGTGATCTTAAATTTTTCTTGAGTGATTTCTTGCAAATGGCTTTTAGGGTCTAAATATAGTTGTAGTTTTAAAATCATGGCCAATTGAGTCCATAAATATCGTTTAATGAATTCTTCTGCTTTTTCTATTCCTTGGTCTAGGTAGATAGCGCCGATTATAGCTTCAAAAGCATCAGCTAAAATAGCATCTTTTTGGCGATTAATAGACTTAATTTCACCTTTGCTTAAATAAAGATATTTATTAATATTTAGCTTAGCTGAAGTTCGAGCTAATGATTTAGTGTTAACTAAACTTGCCCTTAAACAAGTAAGCTCTCCCTCTGGTTTATCCGAAAATTTTTTAAACAATAATTTGGTAATAACTAGTTCTAAAACAGCATCTCCTAAAAATTCTAATCTCTCGTTGTCTTTGATGTTTGATTTAGGGTGTTCGTTTATATATGAGCGATGCGTC
>CAZTWG010000013.1:0-11304 GCA_964617525.1 uncultured Gammaproteobacteria bacterium | reverse complement strand
ACTATAAGTTTTACTGATTCTTGTCCCATCTGCTTGATAAACATCAAAATATACAATTCCGCTGATTGCATAACTCACCGCCCAACCATAATTACCGGGAGAACTCAGCCCTCGCCCTTTCGATACAAGCTCATGATGATCGTCTAAGTCGCTAATCTTTGTCCAGAAGGACACAGAGAAAATATCATTGATCTGTAAACTTTCATCATTCCCGCAATCTATATAATCATTCACTCCACCAAAGCTCATCGCTCCATTTGCCTGCCCATGTCTATCTGTTGTCAAAGTAGCTCCATAATTTGTCCCATGATTTCCATGACCACTAATATCATCCACTCTATTAGTTGTAGAATTCAAATGCGCGCCATCTAAAGGCCAATGCCCAACCAACCCTTTATTTATATCACCAGTTGAAAAACTGCCAATCACTCCAGCAACCGCAAACCCTGCCACAAAAAGCAAAACAGTTGAAACCCCTAACACCACAAACCTCTTTCTTCTCTCCATTCTCTTTATATTTTCTGCTCTCTTCCTCGCGTTACCAAACAACCCCGCAAATAAAGACAGAAACTTTCCGCCTACGCCAAGGCTTCGGTGGGTACCCCCGATCCATCTCTTAAATTTTTTATGAGGAGCCGAGCCCCTAAAAATTGGGATCCTTCTCACAAAATCCAAAACCCCAACTTTCCTTTTTTTGAAAATTTTCCCAAACCTTTTCATAAAAATTCCCTATAACTGACCCGTCGGGTCAGTTTTAAAAATGCTCGGCTTATATCTCAATATAATAACATAAACAGCGAATAAAACAACAACTTTGCCTTCTATAACTGACCCGACGGGTCAGTTTTCTTTAAAAAAGAGTTAATTTCTTCAATTTGAGCAGAATGATAAGCTAAAGCCTCGCGCGCAGTCTCTTTATATCCTTCTAAACCTTTATAGATTTCTTCTGATGTATCTTTTCCTAAAATATGCAAATTTCTCCTGCCAAAACTTTCCCCTAAGCTACTAAATGCATATTCTAAAACAAAATCAAATGCTTTATCAAATTCATCTACTGCTTTTCCAACCCCGCCAGGATAAAGCTCAAAAGGGTTAAAAACTTGAATATACATACCTACATATTGAAAATATCTTTCATCTTTTATAATTTTGAATTGATATGGGCCTTGAAATAATCGTCCCGATTCATTTCGTTTAGTATTAATATATTTTGTAAAACTATCACTCAACCGAGACATAAACTTACTAATTCCATTTTCTCTAATTTCCTCCAAAAGTAAATGAAAATGATTAGGCATCAAGCAATAAGCTAAAATTTTAACTAATGGGCGGGGAGATGGCCAATTCTTGGGACGTTCAAATTGATTGCACTTGCCAGAGTCTATATGCGTCTTTACAGAACGCAAAATATTACTTGAATAGTATTCATCGTTAAAATAACGCAAAGTTTTCAAGAAACGCCACTTATCTGCTTCATCATAAACAATAGGCATTTTACGACTACCTCTATTATATACATGAACAAAATCTCCTATTGTAGATATTTCTTTTCCCATCTTTTATTTTATTCTTTTGCTTTCTATAACTGACCCGACGGGTCAGTTTTGGACAAACCTTATATTAGTCGGTCTTTGCCGACAATTATCTTTAACTTTTCCTTAGCTACCTCTATTAACGCAGGAGCTTTAATAATATTTTTATTATCCACCCTAATTAATACTTCATTTTTGGGATTCTTGGGATCAATACTTAATTTTTTAACAAAGAACAGGCTATCCCTCTTTTCTTTTTGTTTAAAAAACATTAGTCTCTTTTGAGGCGTACCCATTAAAACCTCTAGATGGTCATCCTTAGGATTACTAACCATCTTATCTTCTGGAGTGCCGTCAATTCCTCTTTGAAAGCGCAAAAAGTCTAGATTAGCAACCTTAACTGATTTAATCTTCTTGGTAATAATTTGATATTTTTTGTCAGCCAGAATAAGGCTTTGCATAGGTTCAAACTCAACAGAAGAGAAAAAATGTTGATTATTAATTTTACCTAAATTAACATATTCTATCCTGCGGGCAGAAACAACATCACAAGCATATTCATTAACTGGTAACCCTAGAATGTCAGCAATCAAGGAATCATTTTCTGTGGGAATAAAACCAATAGTAGCTTCAGTTCCAACCAAAGGTAAAGTTGCCTCACAAAAAGTTTCATCACCACCAACAACTACAATTGTAGGAGAACTGTCCTGCTCAAGAATTTTTTGAATTATTTCACTAACGCTCTTTAAAATGGAAAGTCTATGCTTACGACCAGCAATATCTAGGATAGCTAATCTAGTCTCAACCCTAGAGAGTATTTTGTCGTATTTTTTTTTGACCAAAAAAGAGTCATAGATATAAAAATACATAACATGAAATGTTAAAACATGATATTAAGGGTAGAATATCAAACGCTAAATATGACCTTCTATTCAGCCAAACCTTCTTCACGCTCTTCTTTTTGTTGTTGCTTCCTTTCTTTGGCGGAAACTTTAGCATCATTGCCACCAACATTACATTTGCCGTGGAGAACTGCACCTTCTTCTATCGACAAAGATTGACAATTGATGTCTCCCGATAATCTAGCAGTTGAGTTAAGCTCTATTTTCTCATCTACCTTTAAATTGCCCTTCACCCTACCTGCTATAATTGCGTTATTAGCCTTAATGTTAGCTTCAATAATGCCTCCCTCCATTAGATAAACGTCGCTTTGGGTTTCCATAGAACCAACAAGCTCACCTTTAACAATAACATTACCAACTGCGTTAAAAGTACCTTCAACTCTTACCCCCGCGCCGATTATTGTCTCGGCTTCTTCGGGTTTAATTTTTAAATCTTTTCTAAACATAAGATAAAATTATTTATAATTTATTAATGTATATAATTTATATTTTACACGATATAATTAGATTGGTCAATTAACTTGACTAAAGCGTCCAAACTATTAAAATGAGAATATGGAAACAAAAGACAAAAACATCGAAAATCCATTAAGCTATGATTTAAAAAAGATAGCAATTCTGGTTACGATTATTCTAGCTATTTTAATTGCAAGTAGTTTAATAGAAAAACAAACTAACTTTCTAGGCAAGATAAGCGAATTCTTGCTATAGAAAAGAGCCCCCGTAGTTCAACGGATAGAACAAGAGATTCCTAATTTCTAGACACAGGTTCAACTCCTGTCGGGGGTATTTTTTTATCCATAAATATTGCACACAGTTAGATCAATTGTAGTGATGGATAGAATTTGTAATTTTTTCTGAAAAAGAAATTTTTAGGATAGATTTGACAAAAAATGGATTTTCTTTTAGTGCTAAGAATAAAAAAATAAATAACAAAAAGGTATATTAAATATATCACTTGGCAAAGACCTTGTTTGAACTGAATAAATAAAAAAATAGATATTATTTATAACAATAACATCCAAAAGTCAAAAAAAGATAAAATTTTGAAAGAAATAACTTTAGAGAATCCATACAAAAATAACAAGTCTTTAAAAATTGACAGACTATTCATTGAAATAGGGACTACCCAAGGTTGATTATTGGTCAAGAAACTAAAATTGACTAAAGATAAATAGTGACATATCAATATCAATAAAACATAAGAAAAGAATTATTGACATCAAAAATATATTTAACCTTATGCAAAGAATCAATAGATTATCTTTTCTCTATTTCTATTCTTTTGTCCAACTCTTTGCATCCGTATTCTATAACAATCTTTTCTTTGTTGGGCGCATCTGAATAACGAGCGGTCAAACGAGCCGCTTCTTTAATATTTTCTTTTGTCTTATCACCGATCAAAAGGGTAACAGGACTAGGAAAACTAGGACAAGTAAAAAAATAATCGCTTGGTGATTTTAGATTCAACAACTCTTTGTTCTCTTCTTTATTTCGCCCAACAATTATTCTAGCTTTTTTAGATATAAAATAACGACCAAACTTTAATAGTGACACTTCCTTAAGTGTTACTTTTTTCTTGTATTCCCAAAGGTCTTTTAATTTTTCTGCATACCCCTTTTCAGTCAAAAGGCAACCACCAGCTGGTGCAGAATAAGTTGTAATCTTATACTTTTTAACTAGCTCTAATTGTTTTTTTCTGGAACGCCCACTAATGCCCAATAATTTTTTTCTATCAACCAATCCTTCTTTTTCTAGTTCAGTGATGGGGAGCAATTTAGCAGACAAAGGTCGTAAAAGTAAATCACTTAAACCAGAAGCTTTGGCAATCAAATCTAAAGAGCGACGATACTGAGACATAGGGCGTTGCCCCAAAACTTCCCCAGTAAAAAGAAAATGAGCTTTGTTTTGTTCCATAAAAATCTTTGCTTTTTCAAGCATAAATATCCGACAATCAATGCAAGGGTTAATAGCTGAACCATAACCATGGTTAGGGTTTCTAATCATTTTTAAATAATCTTCTTTTAATTCTATTGTGTACAAAGGAATTCCTAATTGGTCAGCGCTTGCTTTAACAATTGACTTGTTTTTATTAGAAAAAAAGGGAGTGCTAAATGTTAACCCCACCACTACGATACCCTGATCAATAATTAATTTCGTTGCTAAAACTGAATCCAATCCTCCCGAAAAAAGTCCAATCGCTTTTATTTTTTTATTTAAAGTCATAATAAATAGTATAACAGAAATAATAAGTATTTACTAAAGTCAAATATTATTGTAAAATAATAAATATGTTAGATTTAAAATTTATTCTCCAAAACCGAAAATTAATGGAAAAAAATTGTGAAAAACGCAACCTATGTGTTGACTTTGACTTAATAGAAGAATTGGCAAATAAAAGATTAGCAAAATTACATTTAACTGAAAGGTTAAGATCAGAAATAAATCAAATTAGTAAACAGATTGGAATAAAAGGAAAGGACAAAGAGTTAATACTAAAAGCACAAAAATTAAAAGAAGAAATAAAAGCAGAAGAAGAAAAAACTAAAGGAATTGATAAAAAATTAAAAGAAGAACTATACAAGATACCCAATTTGATTCATCCTGATACACCTATCGGAAAACTAGAAAAAGACAATAAAGAAATAGAAAAAATTGGAAAAATTCCTAATTTTAGATTTAATGCTAAGAACCATTTAGAAATAGGAAAAGAGTTAAATATTATTGATTTTGAAAGTGGAGCTAAAACAACTGGGAGTAAATTCTACTTCCTTAAAAACGAAGGATTAATGTTAGAAATGGCCCTTAATCAATATGCATTAGAAATTTTGAAAAAAGAGGGCTTTGAGCTTCTTCTTACTCCTGATTTAGCCAAGATTGAGCTTATTGAAAAATTAGGTTATGTCCCGCGTGGAGCAGAAACCCAGATTTATAAAATAGAAAACAGTAATTTGGGGCTTATTGGAACCGCCGAAATAACATTAGGTGGGTTGCTGAGCGACAAGATTCTATTAATAGATGAATTACCAGTTAAATTGGCGGGCATTTCTCATTGCTTTAGAACTGAAGCTGGAGCTTATGGGAAGGTGTCAAGAGGGCTCTATAGGGTTCATCAATTTACAAAAACCGAGATGTTTATATTCTGTCTACCGAAAGAATCAGACAAGATGTTAAAATACCTAGTAAAAATTGAAAAAAAGATATTTAAAGGGCTAGGAATACCTATAAGAATCGTAGATTGTTGTTCTGGTGATTTAGGCGCCCCAGCTTACAGAAAGTTTGACATTGAAGCATGGATGCCGGGAGAAAAAAAATGGGGAGAAGTAACGAGTGCTTCAAATTGCACTGATTTTCAGGCTCGCCGGCTTAATATTAAATTTAAAGACCAAGACGACAAAATTAAATTTATCCACACCCTAAACGCCACGGCCATAGCCACTAGTAGAGCAATTATTTCTATATTAGAAAATTTTCAACAAAAAGATGGGGCAGTTTTAATTCCGAAACCTTTACGAAAATGGATGGGAGTAAATAGAATAATCGCACACAAAAAATAAAGTAAAAGTAAAAGGTTAAATGTTCAAAAATGACTAATTTGGTCATTTTTTTGTATAATACTAAAAAGTTGTCCACTTTTTTGGGTTTATTTTATGCACTAAATATGCTATTATGTTACACAGTATAACATAATGTTCTACGACGAACATTTAGGGTTTAAATTAAAAATTTATGGCAAAAATTCCTGAAACTACAAACACAAAAAGACTCTCATTGGACTTTATAGCTGGTTTAATTACTAGTGAGGGCTATTTTAGTTTAGTTAAATATAAGACAAATAAACAAAAAGTATTCGTTTTTGAACTTCAAATGCATTATGATTACAAAAATTTAGTTATTGCTATTAAAAATACATTAGGGTTAAAAGAACCCATTTATGAATACAACTATCAAGATAAAAAAAATTCTTCATTACGAAGACATTTTGTTAAATTATTAGTTCGCAAAAGAGAAGTTATCAAAAAAATAATCATTCCTGCTTTTGACGGTCGTTTATATGGCTTAAAGGAAAAACAATTTAATGAATGGAAAAAAAGATTTTATGAACAAGAGAAAAAATGGAGGTATCATTTTACCGAAAGATTACCAAAATTAATCCAAGACACACCCGAATCGTTAGATGAAAGTTTTAAATCCGGAAAGGTTGGTGTGGAAAAGCTATAATAACTTTTTATTTTAAGAATACTACTAATTATTGATCGTTAGATACTCTGAACGAAATGAACGATGAGATTTTACTAGCTCAATCAGTGTATCTCATTTTTTTTAACTATCTTGATATATACCATAAACCTAACTGACATATTACGACACATAGCTAAAATAACAACAAGATAATATTTAAAATACGAATTAGCCCTCAAACAAGGGCTAATCAAGTGTCGCAATAAGTGTATTTAATTATATATTTCTATAAACATCCAGTGTTTCTTGAGCACATTTCTGCCAAGAAAACTTTTTTATTCTTTTATAACCCCTTTTAATCAAATTATCCCTTAAACCTTTATTATTTAATAACTCTAAAATAGCTTTAACCATTTCTTCTGTATTTTTGGGATTAAAATATAGGGCTGCATCACCATATATTTCAGGCAGGCAAGAACTATCAGAAGAAACAACTGGCAAACCATTCTCCATAGCTTCTAGCCCCGGAAGACCAAACCCTTCTAAGAGAGATGGAAAAACGTAAATTAAAGCATTCTGATATAACCATTTTAATTCTTCGTCTGAAACTCTTCCTGCAAAAATAACATTTTTCTCTATTTTTAATTCTTTGCACAGAGATTGAAAGGACTTGTAAAAATCATCTATCCTACCTACTAAAACTAACCTTAGAGAGGGCTTTGAACTTAGAATTGTCCTAAAAGCCTTAATCAAACGCTTAAGGTTCTTGTGAGGGAATGCATTGCCAACATAGAGTAAGTATGGTTTTTTAATATTAATTTGACTCATAAGTAACAAAAATTTTATCAGAACTAACTCTATAATACTTAAGAATTTCTTTTTTACTAAAATTTGAAACTGTAATAATTTTTTTAGACCTTTTAATTGCCGACGCAATTACTACAGAGTAGGCTATTTTTTTCAAAGAAAAGGCTAACCAAGACAAGGTAGAACCATTTTTAGAGGTCCTTCGATGGATTAAGTCATGAATAGTAACAACAAATCTTCTAAAATAGAAGATAGGAACGTTAAAATGCAAAAAATGAACTAAATCTAAACGAAATTTATAGAGTTTAATAGGAAAATAAATTTGTTCTTTCAAGGAATACCACCTATAATCAGCTAAAACCTTGTGGAATCTTTTATTTAAGGGACGATATAAATCAAAATTCTCTTGACGAAGAAAAATAAAATATTCATTCTCTTTGTCAATCTTTTCTAAATTAATTATTAATTGTTGAGTATAACGCCCTATACCTTTGCCACCACTTGGCCCATAGAAACGAGCGTCAATTCCAATTCGCATACTATTTTTGAATATTAGTAAAAATAAATATTTCTCTGTGGACAAACTGGTCTGGCCTAGAATAGACAATAGAACCTCTTTCCGTTCCGTCAATGAATGGTTGTATCCTCCACCCATCTCTTTCTAATTCTTTCAAGATTGGCAAAAGATGTAAATTTCTATTTGAATCTAAAAAGGCAGGAAAAATAATACAAATCCTTCCATTAGGTTTTAGTATCTTTTTAAATTCTTCAAAAGAAGCAAGATATAGTTCAGATATTTTTTTAACCTCTGCTCTCCAGTCCCTAACCTTTAAAGGACCTAAATATGGCTCAGTAACTATCAAATCAACGCTAAAATTCTCTATTTTCTGAGAAATTTTTCTTGCATCTAACTGGAAAATATCCGCCTGAAATTTTGAATTTAAGGAAGCGAACCATTTCAAATTTTCTTTTGTTCCTCTAACAGCCTTTTCGTCATTATCGCTTCCAATTAAGTGTGAATAACCTAATTTGGCTGCTTCTTGCAATATAGTTCCAAGGCCGCAAAAGGGATCTAAAATAACTTGAGAATAATCTTTCTTTTTGTCGGCTAAATTTAGCATTATTTTAGCTAACCTAAGAGGAATCATTCCTCTTTCGATATCTCTAACAGGCCTTTTAAAATCACGAATTTCATAAGCCCTAAAATCCTGACAACTCAAAGTTTCTCCCCAAAAAACTTTATTGGAATCAACTAGAAAAACAATTTCAAAACCATTACCTAAAATCTTATTCGTTCTAATAACAACAGAAGATAAAATTCTTTTTTTGCAGCTAACCCAACGTGAAGAAGTGCCTTGAGACTTTAATTCATTTTTTAATTTAAGAGCTAAAAAATTTATTTGACGTGTAAAAGTGCTAAAATCTAAAGATTTTGTTCTCAAGTTATATAAACTAAAACCAAAATGGACTTTTGAACTATTTAGATTAGAACAAATCTTACGAACCACACTAGAAAGCATTGAAAAAGTAATTTTATTACCATGAGTTTCTTTAATTATTTTTCCTACCTTAATAGTTCCACCTAATTTTTCTTGTATTAAAATTAAATCTATCTCTTTTTTTGCTTCAATAACACAAACTTCGTACGAAAGATTTTTAATCACAAAATCTGTTAAAGGCGATAAAACGCTTTCAATCTCAGCTAACGATAATTTTGGTTGGTGCCCTAGCGCAAAAAAATATTTCATCTAATATTATTTTAACATTAATTAAGTTAAATATCAAAATTTTAACTTGCTTATTTTTTTTATAATGTTATTATTAAATATAAATAATTATAAATAAATTAGTTCCATGTACGAATTACTATACATCATTCCTACGCCTTTTAGTGAAAAAGATTTACCTGAAATTTCTAAAAAAATAGAAAAAACAATTATTGATTTAAATGGTAAAATAATTGAACGAAAAGAGTTGGGAAACAAAAAATTAGCTTATCCAATAAAACAAATCTACAAGGGTTTCTATTTCCTGATAAATTTTGAAATGGAAACAGACAATCTATCTAAATTAAACAAAAAATTAAAGACAATTCCTGAGGTTTTACGATATATGGTTGTCAAAGCAATTGTCCCTAGACCAAAAAGAGAGAGAAAGAAAGAGAAAGAAATTCCTAAAATTAAAAATTTTGAAGATATAAAAAACGTCAAAATTTAAATAAAAAATAATTTTATTTAACATTAATATTATGAACGTTAATAAAGCAATTATTTTGGGCAATTTAACTCGCGACCCAGAAACAAAAACTATATCTTCTGGACAAACAGTTGCGTCTTTTAGTATAGCTACTAATAGATTTTGGACTGATAAAGCTAGTGGAGAAAAGAAAAAAAGCGCTGAATATCACAATATAATAGCTTGGGGAAGGTTAGCTGAAATTGCTCAACAATTCCTAACCAAAGGATGCCTAGTTTATGTTGAAGGGCGACTACAAACAAGAAGTTGGGAAGACCAACAAGGAAACAAAAAGTATAAAACTGAAATTGTTGCTGAAAAACTACAATTAGGTCCTCGTGGTTCTGGAACCAATAATAACTATAGAGACAACAAAGAAAAGGCTGAAATACCTGAAGAACACAATTCTTCTTCAGAAGATATAAATGTTGAAGAAATCCCTTTTTAAAATATTAACTTATGATAAACAATCAAAAACACTGTTATTTTTGTATTAACAACATTAACGAAATTGACTATAAGGATATTGACCTTTTGAGGCGCTTTATTTCTAACTACGAAAAAATACTTCCTCGTAGAAAAAAGGGGACTTGCCTTAAGCATCAAAGAAAGTTAGCTAGAGCAATTAAGAGAGCCCGCATTATGGCTTTATTGCCTTTTGTCAGAAAATAAAATAAAGAAAGAAGCAGATGGATATAAATAATCTTAAAAAAACAGGGCTCGTTATTAAATTCAATAACGAGCCTTATCAAATAATATTCTCTCAACATTCTAGAAGTGCTAGAGGGGGAGCTTTTGTCAGAACAAAATTAAAAAATCTTATCACTGGTCAAACTCTAGAAAAAACATTTAATTCTTCTGACAAAATTGAAGCTGCAGATATTAAAAAAACTAAAGCTAATTTTCTATACTCTGAAAATGACAAATTCTTTTTTATGAATAATAACACTTATGAACAATTCTTCCTAAATATTAGTTCTTTAGATAATCAAGAAAAGTTTTTAAAAGAAGGAGAGGAAGTAGAGATATTGTTATTTGAAGAAAATCCAGTAAATATTAAATTACCACAAAAAGTTAATTTAAAAGTTATTGAATCTCCCCCTAATATCAAGGGTGATTCTGCGACCTCGCCTAGCAAAAATGTTGTTTTAGAGACTGGATATAGTATAAATGTTCCTGTTTTTATCTCTAAGGATGATATAGTAAGAATAAATACAGAAACAGGAGAATACGTAGGTCGTGTTTCGTAAAATACTTCAAAATTAAAAAGCGTCGGATTATTATACTAGAAAGTCCAGTCGTAGAACAATATCTGAATATAATCTTAGTAAGTCAAATAAGATCTTTAGAAATAATTACAGAAACAGGTTATTTGGTTTCAGTAACAATTCTTAATCCTAGCGCTTCCGAAAATGATATATCGTATTTTTCTACATAATCAACAAAAAATAAATTAAATCACGAGTAGTTCTATCTCTGAAATAGAATGATTTACCTACATCTTGTCTTGAAATAGGTATAAAATGGTCTCTATAAAAGTAATTGATAATACTTTAGTTGTTATTAGTTTAATTAGAGAGAACAAAATAGCTTAAACTAAATATATCACATCAGTCCCAAAAAAAAGGAGGGAAAATTTTAAAAAA
>CAZTWG010000012.1:0-11642 GCA_964617525.1 uncultured Gammaproteobacteria bacterium | reverse complement strand
GCTCGGCTCCCGAACTTATATATCCTAAACTATCCATACTTAGGATAACAGCAATTCTTGTATTTTATTGGTTTTCCGGTTTTGGGATCTTTCTTCCCGCAAGGGCATGGGTCATTTCGTCCTACCTTGATCCTCCTAGGAGGGACTTCGGTGGACGTGTTCACCCTCATTCCCCCCTTTTTGTGGTTACTAGTTAATTTCATTTCAACTGGTTTTGGTTGTGTAAAGTTCTTAACCAAGCCAATTTTATAAACAGAATATACTATCTGCATATCCATAGCTCGCATTAGTTCACTAAATTTTCCGCGAGATTCTTTTTTATATTCCACCAAAGGGTCATGCTGTCCATAAGCGCGCAAACCAATACCACCTTTTAAATTATCAATTATCTGTAAATGCGAGAGCCAATAACGGTCAATTGTTTGTAAATAAATTGATAAAAGAAGTCGGTTCATTAAAGGTTTGCTTTTTTGAGAATTTTCAATTTCTTTTTCCTTGCTATTAATTTCAATTTCTAGATTGTCATATTCCTTTTTAGCGATTTCAAATATATGTTCCACAACATCGTTAGCTTTTGGGATAGACTTTAATTCCTCATCTAACCCAACTGGAATTGGAAATATTTTTTTAACAACTTCAGTAATAGCTAAAATATCTATCTTGTCATTCAATGTTTTGGCTTGTACAATTTTCTTTATTTCTTTTTTTATCTTTTCTAAAAAATCCTCTTTTATCTCCTGATAATTCATGCTCAAGACTCTTTTTCTTAAACGATAAACTGCTTCTCTGTGCTTACTCAATACATCATCATATTCTAATAAATGTTTACGGGTATCAAAATTAAATCCCTCAATTTTCTTCTGAGCTGAACTCATGGAACGAGAAACTATTTTACTCTCAATCGGGACATCATCTGGTATTTTCAACCCCTGCATCAAGCTAGCCAGACGGTTACCACCAAAAATTCTCATCAAATCATCGTCCAAGGATAAGAAAAATTGGCTTGAACCATCATCTCCTTGCCGACCCGCTCGGCCCCTTAGCTGATTATCAATTCTTCGTGACTCATGACGTTCACTCCCAATAATATGTAATCCGCCTAATTTAATAACCTCTTTTTGTTTCTCTAAATCAAAAGGATTACCACCCAAGACGATATCCACTCCCCTCCCAGCCATATTAGTAGCTACAGTAACTGCTCCCAAACGACCAGCTTGAGCGATTATTTGCCCCTCTTTTTCATGATTGGTAGCATCTAAAACTTTACAAGCAATACCTTCTCTTTCTAAAAGATTTTTAATTATCCTATTTTTCTCTATAGCCCCAACTGTTTTTTCTCCAATAGTAAATCCTCCCGTACCAATCAAAATTGGCTGTCCTTTGGAATGCCTTTCTTTGACATCCTCAACAATAGCTTTAAACTTAGCATCTTTGGTGCGATAAATCCTGTCGGCTAAATCCTTTCTAATATTTGGTTTGTTTGTTGGAATTTGTACTACCTCTAAATTATATATCTTATGGAATTCTTCCGCTTCTGTTTCTGCCGTACCAGTCATTCCACATAATTTTTTGTAAAAACGAAAATAGTTTTGAAAAGTAATTGTTGCTAAAGTTTTAGATTCTTGTTTAACATTCACATTTTCTTTAGCTTCAATGGCCTGGTGCAAACCATCAGAATAACGACGGCCTTCCATTAAACGACCAGTAAATTCATCAATAATAATTACCTCTCCTTTTTGTATTACATAATCTCTATCTTTCTGGAAAAGAACCATAGCTTTAAGCGCGGCATCAATGTGATGGACTAAATCAAAATTATTACTAGCCCAAGGGTCCTCCCCCAAAAAAGAAGCTACCTTATCCATACCTTCTTCACTCAAGATAACTGTCCTTAATTTTTCGTCTACAAGATAATCTTTGCCTGTTTTTAATTTTTTGACTAAATTGGCTAATTGATAATATAGATTATCTGATTCGCCAGCTGGAGCAGAAATAATCAAAGGGGTTCTAGCTTCATCAATTAAAATACTATCAATTTCATCAATAATAGCATAATTTAATTCTCTTTGAACACATTGATTAAGGTCTTGAACTAAATTATCTCTTAAATAATCAAAACCAAATTCATTGTTAGTGCCATAAGTAATATCGCAAAGATAAGCCTCTTTGCGTGATGCTGGACGTAAATAAGTTTGTTCAACCTTAAAACTTCCTGTTGTGTCCCTTTCCTTATCGCGCTCTGAGCCTTGCTCTTCCTTATTTTCAGGCCTTGTAATTATATACTCTGGGTCATAGACAAAAGCCCCATCATGAACCAAGCAACCCACCTCTAGCCCTAAAGCTCTATAAATCTGGCCCATCCAAACCGTATCCCTACGAGCCAAATAATCATTAACAGTTATGACATGAACTCCATGACCATCTAATGCGTTTAAATAAATAGGACAAGTAGAGGCCAACGTTTTCCCCTCTCCTGTTTTCATTTCAGCAATTTTGCCTTGATGCAAAACAATGCCCCCCATTAATTGCGTATCAAAATGCCTTTGCTTTAAGGTTCTTTTAGATGCTTCCCTAACCAAAGCAAACGCCTCAGTTAAAATTTCATCTTTAGTTTTATTTTGAGATAATCTTTCCCGAAGCTCAACGCTTTTTTCTTTCAAGCCATTTGAGCTTAATTTTTGGAACTTATCTTCAAGGTCATTAATAGCATTGATTAAGGGACGAAGCTTTTCAATTTCCTTTTGATTAGAATTACCAGAAAATAATTTAGATAAAAAACTCATAAAATTAAAATAGGATTACTTTCTTCTTTTTAAAAATTTTTGCGCTAAACGACGACGGAGTAAACCAAAACTTTTATATCTTCTCAGCTGTCTTTGTAATATTTTTTCTATATCTAATGTAGCTGCCTGGAAAGATGAAGCCCTAGAAACAGCTCTTAATATCTTGTTTGGCATACGTAAATTAATCTCTACCCTGAATAATTGATTTTTTTTATGGTTAGGATTATAGCTTAAATCAACTTTGGCTTCCCAAATTTCATCAGAAAAATGTGTTAATTTTTGAATTTTGTCTTCCAAAAAAGTTTTATCTTTGTCAGATAAAGTAAAATTTTGGACAAAATACTTTATTTCCATAAACCCTCATTTATTTACACATTTGAAGACTTAGTCTCCAAACCTTTTAAAACTGAACTAAATTAAGGAGATTCCTGTCATTTCTGGAGGTTGAGGCAATCCCATAATTTTTAAGATAGTCGGAGAAACATCAGCCAATATTCCACCTGGAGTAATAGAATCTAGATTAGCCAACCCTGAAGAAAAAGTTTTATCCCCCACTCCCTTTTTGATTACAATAAAAGGGACTGGATTAGTAGTATGCTCTTTGTTTATTTCTCCACTTCTAATGTTTATCATTTGTTCGCAGTTGCCATGGTCAGCAGTAATGATGCTTACCCAATTCTCCTTTAAACACAAATTAACAATCTTTCCAACCAATCTGTCCAAAAATTCTAATGCTACAATAGCGGCTGATAAATTGCCAGTATGACCAACCATATCTGGGTTTGCAAAATTAACAACTATTAATTTATGCTGACCAGAACCAATTGCCCAAAGAACTTGATTCGCAATTTGATCAGCTGACATTTCTGGTTTTTGAGCGTAAGACTCAACCCTAGGAGAAGGAATTAAAATTCGTTTTTCATATGGAAATGGATTTTCTCTACGACCATTAAAAAAGAAAGTCACATGAGCGTATTTTTCTGTTTCAGCTATATGAATTTGTCCTAATTTTTGGTTACTAACAACTTCTGCTAAAGAATTATTGATGTTTTTTGGGGGGAAAGCAACCTTGACTGGCAAATTTTTCTCATATTCAGTCATAGTTACAAAAAACAAATTCTTTATCTTTTCTCTTTTAAATCCAGTAAATTTATCTGAAACTAAAGCTTTGGTAAGTTCACGAGCACGATCTGGGCGAAAGTTAAAGAATATAACAGCATCATCGTCTTTAATAACCGTAGGATTCTGTTTGTCAATTCCTTTTATAACAACGGGGATAAATTCCTCATCATATATTCCTGCTTGATGTGAGGCCTCGATAGCTTCTAATGGATTAGTAAACTCTTGTTCTGCAAGACCCTTGACCATAGCTAAATAAGTTCTCTCAATTCTATCCCAGTGATTATCTCTATCCATAGCATAAAAACGTCCTGAAAGCGTAGCTATTTTACCAACTTTTAAATCTCTCATTCTTGACATTAAGTTGGAAATAAAACCATGAGAGCTGTCCTTTGGAGAATCTCTACCGTCTAAAAACGCATGGATATAAACATTATTTATACCTTTCTTGGCGGCTAATTCTAAAAGAGCATGTAAATGGTCAAGAGATGAATGAATAACTCCGCTAGAAATTAAACCTATCAAATGTAAATCTGATTTATTTTTTTGAGTATGCTCAATAGCTTGTAAAAAAGCCTGATTGTCAAAAAAGCTATTATCTACAATAGACTGCGTAATGCCAGATAAACTTTGCCAGACAATACGCCCCCCACCTAAATTCAAATGCCCTACCTCAGAATTTCCAGGTTCACCCCAAGACAGACCAACTGATTCCCCTGAAGCTTGAATAGTAGTAGTGGGATAATTAGTCACTAATTGGTCTAAAACAGGTAAACGGGCCGAAGTAACGGCGTTACCATTCCCGGTTGGAGCTACCCCAAAACCATCTAAAATAATTAGAATAACTGGCTGAATATTGTCAGACATAATAATACTTTACTTAATTTTTAATTTCCAAATAAATACAGATACAAATATTGTACAAAATACAACCTATGTTCTCACGCTTTAATGAGATTTTGCCCTTTCATCTCTTTTGGTTTTTTAATCCCCATTAAATATAAAATCGTCGGTGCTACGTCTGACAAGCTACCATTGTTTCTTAATTTTACGGATTTAAACTCTGAGCTTACCAAGATACAAGGGACTGGATTGATAGTGTGAGTAGTTTTAATCTCTCCCGTTTTTAAATCAATCATTTCTTCTGCATTACCGTGGTCTGCGGTAATAATTATAGAATACTTTTCTTTTTTAGCTAAATTGACTAATTTTTTTAAATTATTATCTACACATTCTACTGCTTTAATAGCTGCTTTTAGGTTACCAGTATGTCCAACCATATCCGTGTTAGCAAAATTAAGAGCAATAAAATTTGGTTGATAAGTTTTAATTTCTTGACAAATCCTTTGGCAAATTTTATTTGCACTCATTTCTGGGCACAAGTCATAAGAAAAAACATCAGGCGAAGGAATGATAATCCTCTTTTCGTTAGACACTGCATGCGCATGCCCTCCGTTAAAGAAAAAAGTAATATGAGCATATTTTTCTGTTTCCGCAATATATATCTGTCTATATCCAGTCAAAACAATGGGCAAAGTTTTTTCAATGTCCTGACTAGGGTAAGCCGTCCTGATGTCATCCAAATCTGGTCCAAAATCTGTTAAAGCTACAAAAAATAAATTAGATGGTCGTTTTTTTCTCTTAAAAGATTGAGGGTTTTGCTTGTTAAAATTTTTTTGAACGAAAACCTTGCTTAGTTCTCTAGCGCGGTCTGACCTTAAATTCATAAAAAAAACCAAATCATTATCCTCTATTAAGCCAACTGGCTTTTTTCTAGAATCAACAATAACCGTTGGGCTAATGAATTCATCAGTTTCTTTGCGGTTATACGCACACACAATTGCTTCTTTAGCGCTAGAAACCTTAAAGCCCTCACCACTAACTAATAGATTGTAGGCCTTCTCAATGTTTTTCCATTTTTTAACTCTGTCCATAGCATAAAATCGCCCAACAACACTAGCAATATTAACTTTAACAAAATGATTACCATTTACCTTATCTTCAAATCTTTCTAAAATCCTAATTGCCGCATGTTGGGCTGAATCACGCCCATCAGTAAAAAGATGCAAAAAGACCTCTTTCACTCCTTGCATTTTTAAAAAATCAATCATAGCCAACCAATGCTGAGGAGAAGAATGCGCGCTGTTTTCTTCTGTTACCAAGCCCATAATATGAACTTTAGACTTATACTTATTCAGGTGAGAAATTCCCTCTAAAAAAGCAGGATTTTTGAAAAATCTACCGTTCTTAATAGACTTATTAATGCTTAGAGCGTCGTCATAAACAATTCTTCCAGCGCCTAAATTTAAATGACCGGCTTCAGAATTCCCAGGCTGACCCATTGGTAACCCAACCCTACGACCGTGTGCACAGAGTTCAGTATATGGATATTTTTGTTTCAAAATATCAAAAAAGGGCTTTTGGGCCAGCTCGATAGCATTGCCTTCGTTAGTTGGAGCTACACCCCAGCCATCCAAAATTACTAACATAACTCGTGATGTCTTTTGGGTTTTATTTATCATATAAATATCATCTCTAATAAAAAATATCCATAAATTCTAAACAATATCAAAATCCTAAATCTCAATTTTTCCGCTTTGGTTATTAAAATTTATTTATTATTTGGTGCTTGATGCTTAAGTTTTACAAACCAAGTATAACCTCCATAACTGACCCGTCGGGTCAGTTTTCTCTACTTTCTTTCGGGCCATTGGTGGATGTGAAATAATTCATCCTCTATTTCCATTAAACGATTATATTTAGCCACCCTCTCTCCTCTGTTGGGCGCTCCTGTTTTAATAAAATCGGCATTTACTGCAACAGCTAAATCGGAAATAAACGTATCATTAGTTTCGCCAGAACGATGAGAGATGATAACTTTATGATTGTTTTTTCTGGCAAGAGCAATGCATTGCATTGTTTCTGTTAATGTTCCAATTTGATTTAATTTAATTAAAATTGAATTAGCCGATTTGTTGTCAATGCCTTTTTGTAAACGTTTTATGTTTGTAGTAAATAAATCGTCTCCCACTACTAATATCTTTTGGTCTAATGCCTCAACTTTCTCGGTTAATAAAGTCCAAGGGTCCCAATCATCTTCAGAAAAAGGGTCTTCGAGAAATAATAATGGGTATTTTTTAATCCAACTCCAATAAATCTTTGCCATATCATCACTAGAATGTTTTCTTTTTTCAAAAATATATTTCTTGATTTTTTCTTTATAAAAAACCGAAGCAGCAACGTCAACGCCAAAAAATATCTCTTCGCCTAAAGTATGTTTGGTAAACTCTGTAACCGCGACCAAAAGATTAAAAGCTTCCTGAGTATTTTTAAGCTTGGGGGCAAACCCCCCTTCATCCCCTACAGCAAAAGTTAAACCCTTTTTTCTTAAAATTTCTTTTAATGCTCCGAATATCTCAGCCCCTACTCTCATTTTTTCTTTAAATGTTTTTGGACTAATTGGAATAACCATAAATTCTTGGACATCTAATCCTGAATCAGAATGAATCCCACCGTTTATGATATTAAACAAAGGAGTTGGCAAAATATATTTAGAAGAAGAAACATCATAAATTTCTCTGATGTATTTATACAAAGGTTGGCCAGCATCTTTAGCTGCCGCGCGAGCTACGGCTAAAGAAACACCTAAAATTGCATTAGCGCCCAATTTGCTCTTATCTGGAGTGTTGTCAAGGGCCAGCATTTTCTGGTCCATCCCCATAACATCTACCTCCCGTCCAATCAACACAGGGGCAATTATTTTTTCTACATTTTGACAAGCATCAAGAACTCCTTTGCCAGAATAACGAACATCATTATCTCTCAATTCCAAAGCTTCATGCTTGCCGGTAGAAGCACCAGAGGGAACGGCAGCTTTAGCTTGGATGTTATTTTCTAAAATAACCTTAACTTCAATAGTGGGATTTCCGCGTGAATCCAAAATCTCTCGTGATTTAATGTCTTTAATTTTTGTCATATAAATATTTTATTAACTTTATCTTTGTTACTCTAACATTTTTTCTATTTTTTTTCAATTAAAAATTCTTCTAGATCAGGAACTAAATTAGAATTATTTTGCTTTAATACCTTTAATACTATATTTAAATTTTTGCGAGACAATCCAACTTTTGGTTCTAGAATATATGCCTGTTTAAAAATCTCTACAGCTTTTTCATATTCTTTAGCACCTAAATATGCCCTACCTAATGCATAATATACTTGCTGACGTCGAGGAGATAATTCTTTCGCGCGTAACAAGACCTCCTTAGCGTCATCAATGTATCCCCTGTTATATCCAGTAGCTAAATTATATAATTGCCCTAAATACAAGAATTGACGAACATCTCTAGGATGTTCAATAACGCTCTTTTTAAATTCATTAATCGTTAGTTCCGTTGCTTGAGCTAAAATTTGCAAATCTGCATCAGAAGTATCTTTATTAATTTTTTTGTATTCTTCATTAATCTGTTTCGCTAATTGAGTTCTAATCTCCGTGTTCGTAAAACAAGGTTTACTTAATGATTTTCCGTACCAATACAATCCAGACCTTAAATCAATTTTAGTGGCATGAACAGCGCGTATCCCAAATTTACTCTGTTGACATGGCTCAATATTAAACTTATACATTGCAAAAGGGACAAAAAGAATAATCAAAAATATCAAAACCGGCAAAGGAAAATTAGTTGTTGATTGCTGGTTGTTGATTACTGGTTTAACTTGTCCACGTCCTACCTGCGAGGAAGTTAAAAAATAGATAAAGGATAGACTAAAATAGAAAAGAAGCAGAGAAGCGGGAGTATCAAAAACAAATAAGTTTTGGACAAAATACGCCAAGAGCATACAAGCTAACAATATGACATCAATTCCAGCATTAGCTCTGTTTACATATTTTTTTCTTAACAACCAAAAAAGAACAAAGAAAATAGCCAGATATGATAAAGTCCCAAGAATACCTGTTAGAGCCAATAAATCAATAATCTGATTATGTGTTTTGTCAAACCAAGTCGCCTGTTCTCCTCTTGTCAGATACCAAGGGTCATAGTACTTATTAAAGACTACATTGTAATTCTCAATCCCCCAACCCAAAATAGGTCTTTCTTTAAATCCTTTTAACCCAATATTCCAAGACTTTAATCGTTCTATATTAGATGTAGCTGTAATAGAGGTTAATCGCCGAACAGCAAGTGGAGCCTTTCCCATCCAATCTTCATTTCTATTCGCACGAAGAAATATACTACTACCAATTGCTATTAATAGAAAAATTAGCAATAAGATTTTTAAAAACTTTTTTGTTTTTTTTCTAAAAATCAAAAAAAGCAAAAAAGCAAAAAGGGAAACTCCAAAAGCAAGAATAGCTCCCCTGGTTGCAGTTAGAAATAAAATAATTAAATTAAAAATCAAAAGAATAAAAGCTAAAATTTTCCAAATCTTTTTCTTTAGCCAAGACATTAATATGCCAGCTAAAAAGATATGCATCAAAGAATAAACTCCCAGAAAATCTGGGTTTCCCAAAGTAGCACTCATTCTCTTAGCGCCATTTTTTAGTAAAAAAGATAATCCTATTTTTTGGCCTAGACCATAAAGTCCCAACAGAAAAGAACAACACAATGTTGACCAAAGAAAAATCATCCAATCTCTTTTCTCCCGGAATAAAGTAGATAAAACAATAAACCACAAATAAAAATGAATCATTGTTATAACCCCCGTCATTCTTTCTTGAGTACTAAAAAAACTTTTCCCAACATCCACGCCAGTAAAAGAAGTTAAAATTAAAAAACCTATAAATATAGTAAGCGCTAATATCAAAGGATTTTTAAAATTTATCTTGTATTTTTTTCTATCTTTTGCATAAAAGAGAAGGAATACCCAAGCAACAAAAATAGCCTCTACTATAATTTGAAAAATAATAATTTTAGAAAAAACATAAGGATAGAAAACTGGCTTATATACAAAAAGTGGCAAAAACAAAATCGCCACTACCCCAATCTTAATTATCCATTTTAGAATATTCTCTAATCTTGTGCTCATCATAATTATATATTATCATAGATTAAAGATAATAACAATTAAGTAAATAATTAATCATGAAAGGAATAATTTTGGCGGCAGGCAAAGGCACCAGGCTCTTGCCCTGCACAAAAGTAACTAATAAAACACTTTTGCCAGTCTACAATAAGCCAATGATTTGTTATCCATTGGAAACATTGCGTTCAGCGGGCATCAAAGAAGTGATGATTGTGATTAATGAAAGAGATGCCAGCGCTTTTAAACGCCTTTTGGGAAACGGCAAAGAATGGAAATTGGAGCATATTGAATATATTGTCCAAAACAATAGATTGGGCTCGGCAGATGCCCTTAGAATAACTGAAAGATTTGCTAATAAAGAAAAAATTATCTTAATATTTGGGGATAATATTATTGAGGAATCAATTAAAAAAGATGTTGAAATTTTTAAAAAACAAACGGGCGGAGCACGTTTCTTTTTAAAAAAAGTAGAAGACCCTTGCAGATTTGGTATAGCAGAGATAAAAGACGATAAGATTATTAGCGTTGAAGAAAAGCCAAAAAATCCAAAATCTAATTTGGCTATAGCAGGTGTTTATATGTACGACAAACAAGTTTTTGATATTATCCGAACAATTAAGCCCTCAACACGTGGCGAATATGAAATTACAGATATTAATAATTTCTATGTAAAAAATGACATAGTCACATATAGAATATTAAACAAATTTTTAAGTGATGCTGGCACATTTAAGTCACTCCATCAAGCAGCCTGCTTTATGGCAAATAAACAAAATAAAACAATATAATTAAGATATAAAAAATAAACTATGTTAAAAGCAATTTTCAACAACATTACTAGCAACGAAAAAGACAAAATAATTGAAGACCTTATTGAGAATAGTTCTCCAAGAAGAGATTTTTTTACGATGACAGCATTATCAGCATTAATGGCTAGCTTTGGTATTATATTAAATAACACTCCAATCCTAATAGGCGCCATGCTTGTTGCCCCCCTACTTTATTCAATATTAAGCCTAGGCCTCGGCGTCGTAATTTTAGACAAAAAATTAATACTTAGGTCAATTGTAACCATTAGCAAATCCTTCGCTCTCTGTATAGCCTTAAGCGCCGGAGTGGGGTTAATATTTAAAGAAAAGGCTCAGAATATAGGTAATCTCTTTTTTTTCGCTGAAGACCTCTCGATAGGATATTTTATAGTAGCCGTAATCTCAGGGCTAGCTGGAGCTTTAGCCATAGTAAAACCGAACATGAACGAAGCAATGCCCGGAATCGCCATATCCGTAGCTCTAGTCCCACCTATGAGCGCGTTAGGCATTGCTTTGTCCCTTTTAGATCCCAGTATGATTCAGCAATCTTTTAATATTTTTGCAATAAATGTAATTGGAATTTTAATAGCTTCTATATTTGTTTTCGCTACCTCTAACTTTTCTTCCTATAGAAAGAAAATTAAGAAAGAAGTTAAGAAAGATGAAAAAATCGTAGCCAAAGAGGCAGTAGACGCGGAATAAATTTTAAAAAATTATCCACAATGGCAAATATTGATATGTTTCCATATAATCTACAATATATAGAGTATGCGGGAGCATACAATCTAATAATAATTAGCAAAAAAATTTAAGACTCTTGTTAATTATTTTTTATTATGGTATAATATTACCATAATCACCTCATATAATTACCATAATATTATTAAGACAATATAATATAAATATA
>CAZTWG010000011.1:0-12139 GCA_964617525.1 uncultured Gammaproteobacteria bacterium | reverse complement strand
ATTCCAATTTAGACGTTACTAAAATAAGTGATATCGAAGATATAAAAAATATTCCTTTTATTAGTAATATAAATGAAAAAGTAACGCAAGCCGCTCGCAAGACAGCTGAGTGCACAGAAGCGTTAAATGATTTAAACTCTCAGAACACAGATAATTTTGCTGGCTTTGTCAGAAGATTTTTTGGATTAAAGGGAAGAATAAAAGGTGCCGAAGCAATATTAAATTCTGCCAAAGAAGAATATAATGTTTCTGTTATAACCTCTGGAGGTGCTTTAAAAGAATGTAATGAGTTGGCACAACGTTATAATGATCTATTGGGCGATAATTCATTATCAGAATCTCTCAATGAATATATGGAAACCACAAAAGAATCATTAAAATCCATATCAGGCGAGTCCCACGATTTATTAGATAGATTGTACGGTATCCCAGAGACACAGCCAAGAACAGAATCAGTTGCAGAAGTATTAACACCAGCAGAAGTAGAGAGGTAGTCCCACCCGTTGAAGAAGTTACGGAAACATACCCCCAGTAGAAGAAATACTACCAAATACATCAGAAATCTCTACTGGGACGATTAATGCTGAATTTACGCATGATCGGGGTGGCGACATAATTGGCATGAGATATAATGGAACGATTCAATGCAGTACTGGAAGAGAAAATTTATCTTCCGATTGGTTAGAAAAGCTTAGTGCAGGTAAAAATATCAGCTTATTACAAGCAGAAGCAAAGAATATAAGCAGAGAGCTTTCTATGCAATTGCAAATTCATGGAGAATTACTCAAAGAAAGTCGTATTGAGGAAGCAAACTGGCTTTTAAAGAATATGCATAAAACGTGGATATGGCGGCTAAAAGATTGGGAGAAGGTGTTATTGATCGCTCTAAACTTCCACCATTAGAATAAGGGAAGAATTATAATAAATTATAAATTTATAATCAAATTATTATGACTGAAGAAAAAAATCCAATAGAAACTTTTGCTGATAGCTTAATTCAGCAGGCAAACATCACTTTACCAGAAGAAGAACTGGAACTTTATAAAAATAAGTTAATGGAACAAATCCAGCGAAGATTGGGTCTGGTTTCTGTAGATGCTTTAGATGAAAAGGGATTGGCTGACTATGAAAAATTATTAGACGAGAGCATAGACTCTAACGACCCCAAAGTGCAGGAATTTTTTAGTTCTCGTATTGAGAATTATGAAGAGGTGGTAAAAAAAGCGCTTGATGCTTTCAGCACTGAATTTATTTCCGCACTAAACAATTAGATTAAAGAAAAAGTTTGGTGGCTTAGCCACCAAGCTTTTGTGTTATATAAAAAGGTTAAGCCGAGACATTATGTCTCGGCTTTTTGTTGAATTAATCCTTTCGTCTCAGTTCTTCTATTTTCAATTGGATTTTCAAAATTTTAGCTTCTTCGTTGTAGATGTAAATCAGTCTTTCTATCTCAACTTTTTTTAACCTGAGAATTGTTTCATCCCAGAGTTTTTCTTTGGAATACGGATTCCTTGTGTAATCAAAAATTCTTTTTTGTGTTTCGGCACTACTTCCGTATGCCAGCCTGAAGAAAAGCTTAACAACTCGGTTTGTTTTGGCTCCATGAGCCCAAACGATCTTTTTTAATTCTGCCTGAGTTTTCTGCAATTTTTGAATATCTGCAGTGTTGTTAGCGATCAAACCTGCATTGTCAGCGATCAAACCTGCATTGTCAGCGATCAAACCTGCATTGTCAGCAATTGCGTTGGCATTGTCATTGATCAGTTCTGAATGGGCAGAAATTGAGTTTTGGGTAGCTTCCCGAACTTGTTCGATTTTTTGAGAATTTTGATTGATCTTTTCTGTCCATTGGTTGATGCTGGAATTATTCTCCCTTGTGCCAAGGTAAGAGAGAGCGCCGAATGCTATGATAGCCGTTATGACTATCGCGATTAAGGCTTTTGTTGTGTTCTTCATGAATACCTCCTTTTTTTTCTTTTTTCAAAGATACTACTATTATGGCATATTTTACCCTATTTGTCAATAATGATTTTACACTTTTAGTTATCCACAGATTAGGTATTGCTAAAAAGAATAGTTATGATAAAATATTCCATGGTGCTTATCTTAGAACTTCGGTTCTTTTAGCTGACAAAGGGTTCGCTCTTCAGATGCTAGGTAGGCACCATTTTTTTGTTTAATTTATAATTTATATTTATGTTTAACGGATTAAAAGAATTAAAACAAATGCAGGATATTTTAACTAAAGAAGAAGTAACGGAAGAATTGAATGGAGTAAAAATAAGAATTAATGGGAAAATGGAAATTTTAGAAATTAATCTTAATTCAGATTTAGATTTAGAAGCTCAGGAGAACTCTATTAAAAAATGTTTTAATAGGGCAATACATAAAATGCAGTTTAATTTGGCATCTCAAATGTCCAAGCTCAAGGCAGGTTTTTAAGTAAAAAAAATAAGATTATCTATTAAAGATTAATCCAAATATTGTGTGAATGTAGACGAAAATTTGTAATTTTTATCCCTTGGAAGGATATTATTCTTACATTCAGCTAGAACCCATGTCTCCGCTTTTTGCGAAAATTTCCCTCCTTAATCTATTTAAGTTTATCGTATATGAACAAGCACATCCGTCAACTCTTTGAAGGGGTTGCTATTCAATCATTTATTTGTTATTATAAATTTATAGTAAATTTTAAAAGGTTATTTAATTATGTAGTAAATGCTTATGGTTACAAAATCTAAAATAAAGCATGCATCCCTTCCGATGCCTACTGTAGACGAGTTAGCGGAGGCAGGCGCACATTTAGGTCATTTCAAAAATAAATGTTTACCTAAAATGAGACCATTTATTTGCGCATTAAGAAGTAATATTCATTTTATTGATTTAGACCAAACAGTAGGTAAATTGCAAGAAGCAGTTAATTTTATCATAGAACAAGTAAGTTCGGGGTCTAATATTCTTTTTTTAGGAACAAAACCTACAGCTAAAAATATTATTGAAAAATATGCTCAGAAAATAGGTGTTCCTTATGTTAATCAAAGATGGTTGGGTGGAACTTTAACTAATTTTTCTACAATTTCTAAACTGATTGAAAAGTTTAATAAAATGTCAGAGGAATCAGAATCTGATGCTTGGCAGAAGTATACCAAGAAAGAACGTTTAGATTTGAGCAGAGAATTAACTAAATTAGAAACAATGGTAGGAGGTATTAGTAGTTTAAGGAAAAAGCCAGATTTGCTTTATATTGTAGATATTATTCATGAAAAAACGGCCTTATTGGAAGCAATAAAATGCAAAGTCCCGGTTATAGCTATAGTAGATACTAATGCTAATCCAGAGCTAGTAACTTGTCCAATCCCCGCGAATGATGATGCCGTTAAGTCAGTGGAAATGATTACTAGGTTAATAGCAGAGGCAGTTGTCATTGGCCAGAATGAGAAAAAAAGCGAAATTAAAAATGAAATAAAAGAAGAAAAACTGGACAATGAAAAATCTGATAAATAAGGACCACCTCTTGCTATGCTCGTCAGAATCTTGCTATTTGCTACGCTTATAGTAGGAAATTATTCTTTTTTTGTTATACAAAGTCTTATCTGCGCGCAGATGGGCCATTAAACACTTGAAATTAAATTCTATTTTATAAACATAATGTATTTAATTATGACAGAAGTTATTAAAGAATTACGTCAAATAACAGGAGCAGGGGTCTTGGATTGTCAAGAAGCTCTTAAAGAAAGCAACAACGATTTAGATAAGGCTATAGAATTTTTGAGAAAAAAGGGTCAAAAAATTGCTAGTGGTAAAGGGCTGAGAGCAACAAATGAAGGGATAATAGAGGCGTATATCCATAGCAATCATAAAATGGGAGTTTTGTTGGAATTGGTCTGCGAAACTGATTTTGTCGCTCGCAACGAAGAATTTAAAAAATTGGCTCACAATATTGCTTTACATATAGCGGCTACTAATCCACGATGGAAAGAAAGAGAAGAAGTTCCTGCAGAGATTCTTGAAAAAGAAAAGCAAATTTATAGAGAGGCTTTGAAAAACGAAAAAAAACCAGAAGAGATGATTGAAAAAATTGTAGGAAATAAATTAGAAAAATTTTACAACACTTCTTGTTTGTTAGAGCAAAAATTCGTAAAAGACGATAAGCTGACAATCAAAGATCTAATTCAGTCAATGATTGCTAAGTTGGGGGAAAATATCCAAGTAAAGAGATTTATTAGATTTTCTTTGTGAGATTAGGTTAAGAATAATTGAATAATCATGAGTGTTGTAATTTTTGTACAATTAGTTTCTTGGGATGGTCTCTATGTTGCCCGTTTTTTAAGAGGGAAAAGGCCAATAGAAAAGGAAATGTTTTCTCCTGGGGACAAGGTTATTGTTAAAACTAAATCAGGAAATGATTTGGGCTTAATTACTAAAGTGACAGAAAAAGGAGATTTAGAATCAGAAGAGGAAATTATAATTTTAAGAAAGGCTCGCAGTGACGATTTAAAGAAGTTTGAAGAAAAAAATAAAGACAAAAAAAAGGCTATTAAAGTCTGTGAGAACTTAGCTAAAAAGGGAGAGCTTCAAATTAAGGTTATTGATGCTCTTTTTAGTTTTGACGGAGGACGGATTACTTTTGCTTTTGTGTCTCCTGGACGAGTTGATTTTCGTCTCTTAGTCAAAGATTTAGCTCAGAAGTTTCATAAATCCATTAGAATGCATCAAGTGGGTGCTAGGCAGGAAACAGGTTTCTCTGGGGATATTGGTCCGTGTGGTCGTCCTTTATGTTGTTTGACTTTTTTAAAAAAATTAGGACATATTACTACTGATATGATATCTCATCAGAATCTTTCTCAAAGAGGCCCTGAACGTCTTTCGGGGATGTGTGGAAGATTAAAGTGTTGTTTGTCTTTTGAAGAAGATGCTTATTGTAAAATATTGAAGGAATTACCCCCTATAGGGAGCAAGGTTAAGACTAAGCAAGGAGCTGGCAAAGTTACAGGTTATCGTATTTTAAAAAAAATAGTTATAGTTAAGGTTAAAGATGATTTTTTACAGTTACCCCTAGACGAGGTAAAAGCATGAACTCCGCTAGAAATTCACTATTGACGTTCGTATAAATTAAATATCTATAAAGCCATATGAAAACAAAAATTTCTAACTGGGTGAAAAAAAAATGGTTAGGGGGGTTAATGATTTTTCTTTTAATGCCTATTTTTTTAACAGCCTGTAGCATCCAAGAGAAAAGTGAAGAACAAAATATGTTTTTAGAGTCAAATCCTGACCATCGGGCAGTTTTGGTAGTTGCTTTTCAGGGCTTTAATGATATTGAATATCAAGTCACTAAAAAAACTTTAGAAGATCTTAATATTAAGACAACAACTATCAGCTCTCAAACAGGAGAAGCAATTGGTAAATTCGGTCAATCAATAAATATAGAAAAGACTTTTTCTGATATTGAAATAGATAGATTTGGAGCAGTTGTTTTTATCGGTGGTCCAGGAGTATCTGACTATATCAATGACGATTCTGTCCATCAATTTATTCATGAAGCAATTGAAAAGAATAAGGTTTTAGGGGCGATTTGTTTAGCACCAGCCATTTTATCCAGGGCAGGGGTTTTGGAAAACAAGGAAGCTACGATTTGGTCTAGTCCCTTGGATAAAGAAACCATTAAAATTTTAAAAGAAGGAAAAGCTAAATATGTTGATGAATTAGTAGTTGTGGACGGTCTGATTGTAACAGCTAATAGTCCGATGGCAGCAGAAAATTTTGGTAAAAAATTAGGTGAATTATTATTAAAGTAAATTTTTTTGTGAAAATTAAGGAGATAAAACAAAAAATTACTGATTCTTTATATGGGATGACTGGCGATTTACCTTTTAATTTTATTTTTAATTTAGAAATGCCATCCCAGCCAGAAAGAGGGGAATTGACCCTTTCTTGTTTCCAGTTAGCAAAATATTTTAAGGAATCTCCAGAAAAAATAGCTGCGGATTTAGTCATAAAGTTTCGAGAAGCTAAAATTAGTTTTTTGAAAAAAGTTGAAAATATTGGTCCTTATGTTAATTTTTTCGTAGACAAAGAAATATTTTTTAGTTCTGTCTGCGAAGAGATATTAGAAAAGGGAGATAAATTTGGGCAAAGTTCTTCTGGACAGGGGCAGAAGATTGGGGTTGAGTATTCAGCTCCTAACACCAACAAGCCTCAACACTTGGGTCATCTCAGGAATAATCTTTTAGGGAATTCTTTGGTCAAGTTGTTGAAGGCTGGAGGATTTAAAGTTACAGCGTTTAATCTTATTAATGATAGGGGGATCCATATTTGTAAATCAATGCTGGCTTATGATAAATGGGGAGAAGGGCGAACTCCAGATTCAGAAAAAATTAAAGGGGATCATTTTGTAGGAAATTATTATGTTCTTTTTGCGGAAAAGGAAAAAAATAATCCCAATCTTTTAAAAGAAGCACAGGAAATGTTAAATAAATGGGAGGCAGGCGATCCAGAGATACTGGCTCTTTGGCAGAAGATGAACAAATGGGCAATAGAAGGACTAGAGGAAACATATAAGAAAATAGGGATTAAATTTGATGAATTAAATTTTGAAAGCGATGTTTATAATTTAGGCAAAGACGTTATTTTGAAAGCATTGAAAAGGGGATTGTGCTATAGACGTAAGGATGGAGCTATAGAAATTGATTTAGAGAAATATAACCTGGGGAAGAAAGTTTTGTTAAGGCCAGATGGAACAAGTGTCTATATTACTCAGGATATTGGGTTAGCTAAACTCTATGGCGCCTCTAATTTTGATAGATTTATTTATGTCGTGGCTTCTGAACAAAATCACTATTTTAAAGTTTTGTTTAAAATATTAGAGCTTTTTGATTTTAAAAAAGCAGATAAGTATTATCATTTTTCCTATGGTTTGGTTTTTTTGCCGAAAGGAAAAATGAAATCTAGGGAAGGATCTGTCGCTGATATTGATGATGTAATTAAGCAAATGGAGCAATTGGCTAGATCCGAGATTTTGAAACGCAATACTCATTTAAGTCCTATTCAAGTTTCTGAACGCGCTCAAAGCATTGCTCAAGCTGCTTTAAAATTCTTTTTCCTCAAGTTTAAACCTAGCCAAACGGTTAATTTTGACCCACTAGCTTCTCTTTCTTTTGATGGAGATACTGGTCCTTATTTGCAATATACTTATGCGCGTATTAAAAGCATCATTAGAAAGAATTTAGAAGAGAGGAATGAAGTGGATAATTTGAAAATAGATTATTCTCTTTTAGGAAATTCTGCGGAGGTAAGTCTTGTTAAACTTTTGTCTATTTTCCCGGATGTTATCCAACAGTCTTTTGATGAATATAATCCGTCAATTGTATCTCATTATTTATTAAAATTAGGGCATAAATTTAATGAGTTTTATCATCAGTCCCATATCTTGAAATCAAAAACTAAATTAAGAGAGGCTCGCTTGGTTTTATTGCAAGCTGTAGCTCAAGTTTTGAAAACAGGTCTTGATTTATTGGGGATTGATGTTTTAGAGGAAATGTAATTTAATTAGAAGAACCCTTCGCTTTGCTCAGGAACCTTATAATTAAATAAAATATTGTATATAAATTAATGTATTTTAATTATGTTAAAAAATAATAAAAAAACTTTAATATTTTCTTTAGGTGGTTCTTTAATTATTCCTGATGATATTATTAGTGTAAGTTTTTTGAAAAAATTTAGAGAGTTGATTTTAAAACTTTTACGCAAGGGTTATAGAATAGTTCTTATAACTGGTGGAGGAGGGACTAATCGTAAGTATAATACTGCTGCTAAAAAAATTACTAAAATAAAGAATTTAAATTTAGATTGGCTTGGCATTGCTACTACAAAATTAAACGCTGAGTTTATTAGATGTATTTTTGGAAGTTATGCTTATCCGGAAGTATTAAATGATCCGGGTACCAGAGTAAACTCGAAATATAAGCTAATCATTGCTTCGGGATGGGAACCAGGATGCTCTAGCGACAAAGATGCTGTTTTGTGGGCAAAAAATTTGAACGCTAGCACTATCTTTAACTTAAGCGACATTGATTTTGTCTATGACAAAGATCCTGACAAATATCCTAATGCTAAGCCTTTAGGAAAAGTTAGTTGGACTGATTTTATTAAGATTGTGGGTAAGGAATGGTCTCCTCGTAAATCAACGCCTTTTGGTCCTCCAGCAAGTTTATTGGCAAAGAAGCTAGGCCTGGAAGTTGTTGTTCTAAACGGCAAGAATATTAAGAATTTAGAGAATTGTTTAAATAATAAAAAATTTAAAGGCACTATTATTAATTAATAAAATTAAAATATTAAAAATATGCAAAAACATAGTACTGTTAGGACAATTTATTTATATATTTTCAGTTTATTGGGTTTAGTGCTTTTAGTAATTGGAGGAGTTCGTCTTGCAAATATGGGATTAAGGGCGTTTATTTTTACTAAGGCTGATGAACAGCAACGAATAGATTTTTCAAGGCCACCACTTTATCAAATAGAAACATTGCAAAAAATTAGCGACGGAGAATTCTCGGAGATTAGTACAGAAGAAAAAATGCAGATTAAATCAATGATAAAATCTTACGAGGCATGGCTAGAGAGAAGTGATGCTGTTGATCCCATTACTAGCAAAAGACATAGAGACGCTTCAACAAGTTTAGCTATGGTTCTAATAGGTTTGCCTTTATATCTTACTCATTGGAAAATGACAAAAAAACAAAGCTAAAGCCTAGAAAACAAAAAGTTTTGTGGATAAATCTCTTGACGTTGAGAGACGAATAATATATAATATTATTGTCGTAGACAGTGGGTGTAAAACTTAAATTTTCATTCTAATGAAATGCCTACCCAGACAGAACAAATTTTGTTATATATCAGTCTGCGACAGCAGGCTTTTTTAATACATAAATAGAAATTTATGGCTAAAACACATCTACAAAAAGAAAAAATTATTAATAAATTGGAAAAAGAATTAAAAGGCGTTAAAAGTTTAGTTTTCGTTGACTATTATGGTCTAAAGGTTAAAGAAATAGAAGAGCTAAAGAAGAGACTGAAAGAAAAGTCTTGTAAATATATTGTTGCCAAGAAGACTTTACTTAATATCGTTTTAGAAAAGATGGGGTTAGGGCACATTGATTTGAGCAAACTTGAAGGTGGACTAGGTCTAGCATATTCATTGGACGACGAGATTATGCCAATTAAAGTAGCTTTTGATTTTGCTAAAAAAAATAAAGCTCTTAATGTTAGGGGAGGAGTTTTAAATGAAGATTTTTTAAATGCTGAATACGTAGAAGCATTATCTAAATTACCTACTAGACAAGAATTAATAGCTAAATTATTGGGGACAATTAAAGCTCCAATTAGTAATTTAACTTATGTTCTTAAGGGTAATTTGAAAGGTTTAGTATATATTTTATCAAGTATTCATAATTAAAACATTAATTTTTTAAAGTTATGACTGAAGAAAAAAAAGAAGAAAAAAAAGAAGAAACAAAAGAAGAAACGTCCCAAGAGGAGAAAGAAGAACCCAAGAAAGAAGTAAAGGTTGAGGAAAAGAAAGAAGTAAAGGTTGAGGAAAAGAAAGAAGTAAAGAAAGACGTTAAGGTGCCAGCTAAATTTAAGGACTTGGTAGGCGCTATTGAAAAAATGAGTGTAATTGATTTAGCAGAATTAGTAAAAATTTTGGAAGAAAAGTTTGGCGTTTCTAGTCAGGCTCCAGTAGCTGTAGCTGCGCCAGTAGCAGGTGGAGCCGATGCTGAAGCTCAAGAAGAGAAAAGCGCATTTGATGTTGAAATTACAGAGGCAGGGAGTAATAAGATTAGTGTAATTAAAGCTATTAGAACTTTTGTTCAAATTGGGCTAAAAGAAGCTAAAGATTTAGTTGATGCGGCACCAAAGATGTTAAAAGAAGGAGTTGCTAAAGAAGAGGCAGAAAAGATGAAGAAAGATTTGGAAGAAGCAGGAGCTAAGGTTACATTGAAATAGAATCTTCAAAAAATATAAAAAAGAAAATCCAATGCTGATTAAAGGCATTGGATTTTTTTTGCAATGATTATAATGAGGTTTAATCTTGTTCTATAATTTATATCTCTATTTCAAAAATTTTAGTTCCATTTAGAATCCATATTTTATCTTCTTTGTCGCTTACAGCAAAATCTTTAAGTTCATTAAAGTTTTCAGATATAAACTGTTGAATTAATTCTCCTGTTTTACTTAGAACGATTATTCTTTGAGTATCTTCATCTAAAATATATAGATTATCTAATTCGTCATTAGTAAAGATTTTCCCAGTTTTTTCTAGAGATAATTTTGGCCTAATTTCACTTAAATTAAAATCTGCTGTTTTACCCTCGTATAATTTTAATATCTGACCATTTTTTTGTAAAATATATATTGCTCCATCGATGGTTAAACTAATTCCTTCAGAAACATTAATATCTTTGTTTTGTATCCAGGGTTGTTCTTTCCCAAAACCATCTATTACTTTTTGATACTTGTGGATTTTATTGATAGATGGTCTAAGAATATAAAGCCGGCGATTGTATATTTGTAAATCTGCAATTTTGTCTGATTGATAGTTTGTAGCTAAGGTTAATAACGACAATTCATTGTCAATAGTGTTAAACCCAACTAGATTTTGATTTTGATCATAACCAATAAGATTATCGTTGTCCCATTGATATATTTTCTCTAAATAGCCAATGTTAGCTGATGTTTTATTGATAACTTCAGCTTTTTTGTTTTTTAAATTAATTACGTAGATATAATTATTCTCAGGATTAAAGACGTAAAGATTGTCATTAATTTTAACGCAACCTTGGGTTTGAACGTTTTCATCAATCAAAGATAGGTCAATTAGTTCTGAAGGATTTGTGATATCAGTAATTTTGTAAAATTTATTGAGTTCTTGTATATGTTTAGAGTATAGAAATTGGAAAAGTTCTTTTTGTTTTTCCGTTTTTTGTGGTAATTTATCTAAGATAGATTCTATTTCTTCGAATATTTCGTAAGTTTCTTTTGGAGCTTCAGAAGCAGAAGAAAGCATTGCTATTGCTAATTGTTCTTCTTTATTTTCTAATTCAGTTAATTTCTCAGTTAATTCCTTTTTTTCTAATTCTACCTTTTGATTATGGCTCAAGACAAACAGACTCACTATAAACATTAAAGCACAAACAATAAAAGCTACTAACAAAATTTTGGCAATCCAATTTTTGCGTGGTAATTTTGTTTTTTTGGCTACGGAGATTGGAGGTTTGGGAATAATCGGTTTTTCAATCAATTTTTCGAGAGATCTTTCATTTCTCTTAATTGTTTCTTGTTGTATGGGTTTTATTTTCTTAATACGTTCTTTTTCTTTTTCGCCATTTATTTCAGGACGATAGGTCATAGCTATCCCGAATATATTTAAATGACTAAGATCTTCACTTAAAATTCCTTTAAATTTTGATTTGATTTGCCCCAATGAGGTATTACTTAGTATTTGGATTATTTTTTCTCTAGAAAAATAATCAAATAGATTTCGGTTGGCAAAGAATAGAATATTATCTTTTTCTAGGTTTCCACTAACAATGTTTGTAAATTTAGTAATTCTACTTTGTCTTTTGTCTTCTTCTAATTCTTCTAAATGATTATTTTCTATTAAATGAGCTCTAATTTCACCAATTTTACTAAACTGAATTTCTCTATCTTTTATTAAAATAATAGTTAAGTCATAATTTTCTAATCTTTCTTCAAAAATTTTTGGTTGAGATACTTTTTCTTGAGATAACCAAATATTGAGTTGTTGCAACAAACTTTCTAAATTTTGTTCTAAACTTTTAGAAGATTGAGTAGTGTTGTAAAAACTATTTTTAGCTAAATTGGTTAGCCTCTCTATCCATTCTTCGGCCCAAGCGAAAGTTTGATGAGTAGCTTTGCTTGTAAAATTAACATTAGCTAAAATTATCAAACGTCCAAATTTTTCTAAAAATTTTTCGCTGGGTTCAGTTACATAAATAGAGGAATAACTATTAGTCTCCTTGGGATTAGAAAAACAAAAATGTCCAATTTGAAGTTCTTTTTTCATAGATTTATTATAATATAAAGTATAATAAATGTAAATATTTTTAGTGCATAAATT
>CAZTWG010000010.1:12269-12499 GCA_964617525.1 uncultured Gammaproteobacteria bacterium | reverse complement strand
CCTATCAGGGGCTTGAAATATAGCATTACTTTTACATGACTTAACGCATAAACCGCATTTTCGACATTTTCTTTTATCTAATTTAGGAAATTTAGCATAAACAAATTTTTCTATTTTCCTAAGCTTCTGGTTTAACAATAAATAATCATTCGGGCATTCTACGTCAACGTCAACCAAAGCCACTTTATGCCCTTCTTTGATTAATTTATTGGCTAACAAAACAGAAAAGG
>CAZTWG010000010.1:0-12259 GCA_964617525.1 uncultured Gammaproteobacteria bacterium | reverse complement strand
GTCCCTCCCTTCCCCCCGCTGATAGCAATTTTTCGGATTTTCCCCTTTTTCATTAGGTTTTTACATTTACTACATTATTTTTTTTCTGCGACAAAACCATTATCGGGGTGTCCTGAAGAAGCTTTTATTATTTGTTGAAGCTTTCCTTGGTCTAAAAGTTGCAACGCTTCTTTTACAGAAATAGAACCAGAAACGGTATAACACTTAATCCTTGCCTGAGATAGAACGATATAAGCATTCGGCCCAAAATTCCCAGAAATAGCAATATCTATCTTTTGGTTAGCTATAATTTGAGCAGCTGTAACACCAGCCCCATGCTGAGCCTGGGTTCCTGTATTTTCAATAACTTTAAACTTTTTCGCTTTCTCAGAATCCACAATTAGAAAATAGGGACATCTTCCAAACCTTGGATCAACACTAGAAGAAAGATTTTTCCCGATTGATGAAATACAAATTTTCATTTTATTTATAATTTAGAAATTACTATGGCCTAGTCATAAGACTGCCACATTTAGAACACTTTTGCTCGTAACAAGGGATTCCTGTCTGGTGAGGAGCCCTTGCCCCACACTTTGGACATAGACATTCCCCGCCGGGACCTAATCTAAACCCTTTATTCTGACGACCTCGACCACCTCCTCTACCCATCCCAGAACCTAATCTTTGGCTATTAAACATAAAATTTAACATTAGTTTATTTGCTTAATATGACCTTTCTATTTCTTAAATTATTTTTTATTTATTAATTCCGTCTAGATAAAATATTGCTCTATATCAATGGATGAATAGAGCAATATTTATATCTTTCCTATTTCTCTTTTAATTCGTCCAAGCGCTCTTTGATTGCTTTCATTTCATTCTCCAACATTTCTTTCTCTTCTTGTAAAGATTCTTTTTCTTCTGACTTGGTCCAAAATCGGCGGAAACCGAATCTGCCACCAAATCCCCTACAAGATCCACGACCAGCACCACAAGGGCCTCTGCCCCAGCCTGTACCGGCACCCATTCCCGTAGGACCTGTTCCATCATATCTTGGCATATATTTATTAGTTAAAGGTTAATTAAAAATGTATCGACTTAATTACAATAGCCCGCTCATTATGCTTGTAGAATCTTGGGATTAAGACTCTACAACATAATAAGTTTAGGTGTATTAATTATGATTATATACCCATAACTATTTTTGGTCAAGAAGAGTTATCCACAATTAAAAAATTGAGAAAACTAGTTCCTCAACTTTGTCAAATTCTTGAAAGTTTATTTACTCTGTAGTAATGGAAACTTAATAATAAACTCTACACCATCTTTTGTATTTTCGGCGTTAATTTCTCCATGGCTTATTTCAATGTCGTCCCTTATTAATGCAAGTCCTAATCCTGTGTTCCCCGTTTCTTTAGATTTAAAGCCTTTCTCGAATATCTTTTCTTCGCTTCCCCTTTTGAGTTTTTCCCCATTATTTTTAATCTTTATTAAAAGATCTTTATTATTTTTTTCTATGATATTTATCTCAGCTTCTGTCGCATGACCGTGTCGGATAGCATTAGCTAAAATATTATCAAAAACTGAATACAAAGAACCATTAGTTTTGATTAAGCACTTATCATGACAATCATAATTTATTTTAACCTTTAAGTTATCATAGGTTTCTTTTATGTCTTCTGCCACCTGTCGCACATTATGTATAAGCGATTCTCCAGATATTATGGTATGCGCTGTTTCTTCTGTTTTTTCAAGTATTTTTTCTATCCCAGCAATATTTGTTTGAACCTCTTCAGAGATAGCTTTGTTACCTTCATTATCATGTTCTTTTAAAAGATGGATAGCAGAAATTAAAGATACTAATTTGTTTATTGTATCGTGGCGGGATATGGAAAGAATTATTTGTAAAGAATTTTCTTTTTGAGAATCTTTATTTTTTGCCAATGACTTAATTTTAACATTACGAATTACGTCAACTATATCAAATATTTTTTTCTCTAAAGCATCAGAGGTTATAGAAATCATTCCTTCATTCTTGCTTAAAAACTTTGTTTTAAATAATCTCAAAACTTCCGCTGTTTCTTTTCTAACAACATCAATGAATGATTGCAAGGAGCCAGATTCTTGCTGTTCCTTTCTACTGCTATCCTCTGATTTTTTGCAAATATTATTCTCAAAAATACTCATATTAGATTAATTATTAATGCTCTAAAATTTTTAATTCTATTTGATTATTCTCAATATTTAATATTCCCCTGCCCCCAACAGGAAAAGTAATCATTGGGTTGGTGTGCCCAAAATTTACATTTGCGACGATTGGGATTCCTTTTAATTCTTTCTTTGAATCAATAATATATCTTAGCTTATCAATATTTATGTCAGTCTTCTTTTGAAACTTACCAATAACAATGCCCTTTACTTTATTAAAATTCGGTTGATGAATAAGTGATTGTAGATTTCTATCAAATTCTATGCTAAATAAATCTCCAGCTGTATTGTCGTCCTCTATAAACAAAATTGAATTAGTCAGGCTTGGCATAAATTCTGTACCTTGCAATAAATTAAAAGTACATAAATTACCGCCCAAAACTCTCCCCTCTCCCCTCCCTTCACTGATGACAATAAATCCTTCTTTGTTCTCAATTAAATTTCTTTTTTCCTGGTTTATATACCAAGCATCATCACTCCAGGTTAGTGATGGTTTTATCTCAAATCCTTCTTCTTCTATTAAACATTTTTGAAAATATTCCAAATTATATTCAAATTCTTTTTCCATCGCCCATGTTGAGAAATGAGGACCATGATATGTAATTAGCTCCGTTTTAGCGGTTATGGCGTTCAAAAGTGCTGTTATGTCCGAATAACCACATAAAATCTTAGGATTATTTTTAATCAAGTTGTAGTCTAAATAGGAAAGAATTTGATTAGAATTAAATCCACCAATTACAGTTAGGATTGCTTTTACATTCTTGTCTTGAAATGCCTGATGGATATCCTCAGTTCTTGATTTTATGGATGAAGACATAAACATGTCCGACTCATTGCAATGTTCTGAAAAACTAACTTGGAATCCCTGCGCTTCTATTTTTTCTTTAGCCAAAGCAATGATTTCTTTGGACAACAAAGACATACTCCGAGCCGGAGCTATAATTCTTACTTCATCACCTAGTTCTAATTTATTTGGGATAATCATATCTTAATTTATATTTTTATTATCTCATATTTCTAAAAAAATAACAATCAAGAAACATAAAAAAACCACCATATAAATGGCGGTTTTTTATTCTATTAAATAACAATTTTTTTAATTCCGTTTAGAGAATAATTTTGAGAACCAACCAAATAAACTAAAGACTTGCCTTTCGTCTGTAATTTCTTTTTCTATTTCAGAACCTACTTGTTCCATAACTTGAATTTGTTGAGTTAATATTTCTTTATCTGACTCGTCTTCTAGTTGGTTTTTAACAACCTCTAGCTCTTTTATTTTCTTCCGATGTTCAATAAGTTTTTTTTCGGCTACATCTAAACTAGAATTATTTGCTCCAATTAAAAATTTAACAAAATTCTTTCTTCCCCTAGCTTGACCCAACGCAACATCTGCTTCTTCTTGAACTTGATTTTGGACCCTAGCGATCTCCCTAACTTGGGACCCAATACCTTCATTTCTTTCAGCGACTCGTAGCATTTTTTGAACAGCGTTAGCTGTTTTACTCCGTCTATCAATTGTCTCTTTATTTTTGCCTGTTTTTTCATCGCTAAATTTAGCTTTTCGTGCTTTCCCTTTGTCAACTTCTTGACCGACTCCTTGAGCTTCATGCACCAAATCTTTGCCCCCTTCTTTTAGGTCTAATAATATTTCTTTTCCCTCCCCGCGTCCCGGTTTAACTCCTTGATTACTTTGTTCTGTTTTAAAAGTTTCTGGGGCTACATCTAATTCGTCATCTGTACCAAGGGTTTCTACTTGCACACTCTCTAACAATAACGCTTTTTCTTTCTGCTTTTGTTCCCCTTGCTTTTGCCCTGCAATCCCCGTAGGGTCTTGTTCGTAATTTTTCACATGTTTTTCTGATCCCCTGGCCTGGACCGAACTAACGGGCAAAAGTGTTAAAGCCATAAATACAATTAAAATGAATTTTAAGTTCTTCATAAATAAATTAGTTAAAAAAATTAAATACAAATTATTTTTATATATATTTAGCATAACAAGAAAATATATCATTGCAAGCATCAACAAAAACTAATACAACTAATGACTCTTGATAATAAGATTATTTTATTAGTTTCTTTATCTCTGGCAATGACTCGGTAGCCGCATCTTCACCTATCTTAATAATTTTTTTTGCTTTCAAAAATTTATCCCAATATATATTTTTGCCTAATTCTGGTTGAATAATCACATCTGCTTTCTCGCAACTATAAGCAGCTAATTGATGACGTAAAATATTTAAAGAATTATTAGCTATTTTAAAAAAACTAATTTTAGCATTTTTTTGTTTTCCACAATCACGAAAATAATTTGCCTCTATATTTACTGCAATACTAAAATCAGCGCCCATACTCTTAAGTATATCTACTGGGATAGGGAGAGTTAAACCACCATCAGCCAATAATTTCCCCTGATGCTCTACTGGTCTAAAAACTAATGGGACCGAAACACTCGCGCGGATTGCAAGTGCTACTTGGCCTTTGTTGAAATAAATAGTTTTTCCATTTTCAATATCAGTAGCTACGGCAGTAAAGGGAATTTTTAAATCAGAGAATTCTACATCACCAATACATTTCTCAAAAAACGTCTTCATCCTTCTGCCACTAAGCAATCCCAAACTCATTGCAGGATCTAATAAAGATAAAGCCTGACGCCAGCTGGTTGAGAGCGCAATCTTTTCTATTTTATCTATATCCTTAAAAGTAGCATACATCCCCCCAACCAATGCTCCAATACTTGAGCCAGAGATAAAATCAATTGGGATATTATTCTTTTCTAAAACTTTAATAACGCCGATGTGAGCTAAACCTTTAGCCCCACCACTTCCTAAGGCTAAACCAATTTTAGGTTTTCTAAATCTAATCATAATTTAATGTTAAAAATTTACTTATTTTATATTATATCACAATTAAATTATTATGAAAAGAAAAAATCAAATTACCCACATAACTTAATTGACAAAAAATCACCATCTGCTATACTTATTTTGTTAGATGTTTTAACTTTAATTAAAAGTCTAGCACTGATTAGTAAGTGTAGGAATAGAGTCGAATTTCTATCTATTACTACAGATTAAATTATAATAATTTCAACTTATGCAAGGAACTATTAAAAAGTTGACTGATAAAAACTTCGGTTTTATCACACAAGAAGGTAGCGAAAAAGATTTATTCTTTCACGCTAGTGAATTAGTGGATGTCGACTTCAGTGAATTAAGAGAAGGTGATGAGGTAACTTTTGAGGTTAATGATAGCCCAAAAGGACCAGCCGCAACACAAGTCAAAAAAGCTTAATTACACTTTCAAATAAAACAAAAAACCACCTCAAACGGTGGTTTTTTGTTATCTATAAGTTATCCATAAATTATTTCACTTTTTATTTCTAAGGATTTAACCTGTATTTTCTTTAGACTATATTTATCACTATAAATCAGGATTATCTTCAATAAATAATTTTATAAATTTGCCAATATAAGATATTTGTTTACCTTTCATAAAAGCATAACCGACTAACGCAGCGATTAATGCTCCTATGCTATCAATAATTAAATCCCACATTGTATCAGTTAATCCAGATTTCTGCATATTAATATTAAAAATTTGGTCCATACCAAATTCACATATTTCCCAAATTGCACCGATTGAAAGCGCGAAACAAAATGCAAACACTGCAATCCATATAGGTTTTGTGCGAACTTTATTAGTCTTATTAAGAACAAACATTACTATAAAACCTATGCACCCCAAAGCAATTGCAGAGCTCGTATGAAGCATAATGTCCCACCACCAAAATAATTCGTAAAATTCTTTTATTTCCCCTAAAAATAAACTAAAATATACAAATAAAATTATAGCAAATTCAAAATCTAATGGTATATTTATTTTATACTTGCTTTTTATCCAAAAAGGTAAATAAGTCAATATTAAGGTTAACAATGATACTAATACTACTATCCAATTATGCCCAATGATAGATAATATAATAGCCAATACCAAAGTACCTCTCAGTATATTTTCTACGATTCTTAAAACTGTTATTGATTTCATGATATATTAATTATTAAAATCCCTCATTTCACTTTTCTTCTATAAAAATCTGCTAAAAACATATTTTTCGTGAAAGTTCCAGCTGGTATGCCGACCAAGACCATCCACATAACCAAAAATATTATACTCAACAAAATACTCTTTAATAAAGCCACGACATAATCATCAAAATTATTAAAAACAGACTTCAATATTTCTATCTCAAACAAAGAACTTATTGTTTCTTTATTAAAAAAATTTATAGCTAAAGTTGGAACTATAAATAATCCTAAAAATGCCTCAACCAAGTTTACTAACAATTTTTGATTTTTGATGCTCAGAAAATCTGCAATATTCTCCACGCCCGAGAGAAGTAATAAGTATACCACTAGAAAAGGAATAAATTTCATAGACATCATGAACCCTAATTCTAGATCATTTTTAAATTTAAAAGTAGGTAATTGCTTGAATTTCCCTTTAATAAATTCTTTAACAATCCTAACGCTATATCCCCCCAAAGCAAACCAACCAATGATTGGTAAAAATATCCACAAAATATTCCACATACCTTTTGCTCTATTGAATGGGTATTCAATGGCAGTTTCAAGATCTAATTTTTTCATAATTAAATTACATTAATATTTATAAGATAAAATTTAATTACAAGGTTCCTGAGCGAAGCGAAGGGTTCTTCTAATTTTGTTATTTATTTTTACTAGACTCTTTAATTGCCTGAATAATAGCATATTCTAAATTTTCTGGCTTATCTGTGCCTATTCTGTATATTTCGCCATCTTGTGTCTTTATTTCAACTGCATCAAGACCAGAAACATTGTAAATCCACATAGGAGGCGCTAAACAATATCTTATTCCCCATCCATAGTACCAATGATTTTTTACTATTTTTGCTGAAATTATTTCTTTAATGGCGAAACGTTTTTTAAATATACCATATCCAAATTTAATTCGTAAATATTCTTCATCAATCATTACATTAAGAGAGCAAAAGGAGACCAAAATACCTAGAATTACAAACATTTCAACAAAAATAAAAGTATTAATTTTTGTGTTTAATAAAATATTACCGAACAATAATACTACAGCAAGTGAAACAAATATCATCAAACGACCAGTTTGGGTGTGTTGGTAGGTCATATTTACTTATTATTATTTTTTAACTTCAAAATATGCCTGAGGATGCCCACAAGAAGGACATTTACCAGGAGCTTGCCTTCCCTTGTGAATATATCCACATTTTCGACAAACCCAAATCACTTCTTCTTCCTTTTCAAACACTGAACTACTTTCTAATGCTTCTAGAAATCTCTTGTATCTATCTTCGTGATTAACTTCTGCTTTAGCAATAGCCCTTAGTCTATTCGCAATATCTGAGAAACCTTCTTCTTCTGCTGTGTTGGCAAACTCCGGATACATAATTGTATGTTCATAATTTTCTCCTGCAATTGCTGCTTTTAAATTTGCTTTCGTATCTTTCAATATTGTTGGGGCGCCTGCCTCAACAATAATTTCGTCATACTCTGAATTGTCATTCTTTAATTGATTAATCATTCTCATTAACCATTTGGCATGCTCTGTTTCTTGGTCAGCTGTTAACGCAAAATTAGCTGATATTTCTTCATAACCTTCTTTCTTGGCAATTTTAGCATACATTGTATAACGGTTTCTTGCTTGGCTTTCGCCAATAAATGCTTTTGTTAAATTTTTTATTGTTTTTTCCATAATTAAATTACATTAATATTTATAAGATAAATTTAATTACAAGGTTCTGCGAACGCAGTGAGCAGGTTCTTCTAATTAAATTACATTAATATTTATAAGATAAATTTAATTACAAGGTTCTGCGAACGCAGTGAGCAGGTTCTTCTAATTAAATTACATTAATATTTATAATATAATATTTAATTTCAAAGTTCTCGACGGACAAAGTGAGGGAATTCGCGGGAGGCATAATGGAGCCATATGTCCGCTGTTAGGCGAAGTTTTTATCTATTTAACTTTTTCCCGTGGTTTCAAATAAACTACAGCTATTATGCCAATCATAATAATAACAACTATCAAAAAGCTAGATAGTTTTGAACTTGAATCTACATCACTGATTTTATCTTTTGCTATCGTTATCTCCTGAGCTTGGGTTGCACCACTTGTCGTTGTAGTATCTGCATCCGTTGTTGATTTAGGATAGATTTGGGTGCTCTGACCGTTTGGACGTATTGCATAAGCAGTCCCACTATTAAAGAAAAAATCGTTTTCAGCACCTCCTGAGTTTACATACCATTCTATACAAGCAAAGTCTCCCATTAGTCCTGAAGATGGAACATTTTTTGTAGTTAGTTTTAAGGTCTTGTAATCTCCACTATCGGCCTTAAATATCCCCCATGCTTTTTTATAATAATTGCCAAACCTCTTGAGGGACATAACACAAAAATCATTTACTGCAGGCGTTAACTCTGTTTGACCCCAACCATAATTAAAATCATCAGGAACTAATATTGTGTCTGACTTCACTTTTCCGCTGATTACCTTTAGAACTTTTACAGTGAACTTATCTCTCTGTTTATCAATCAACTGTCCAACAATCATGGCATCTTGGTCTTTCTTGAACGATTGAATTTCATCTGCATGCAACATTCTATAAAGAGCGTCGGCCGCAAAAGCAATCTCGGACGATATTAATAAAAATAATAAGCATACAGCAATAATGATCTTTTTCATATTCATAGTGATGTGATAAAAAGGTGTCAGGTACCTTCTTGGGGTCTACCAGGGTTTCTCATTGTCATCTCTAGCCCAAATTTGTCAACAACTTTTTTGGCCAAACTACTATCTCCTAAGGGTTTGCTTTTAATAATTGATTCTTCTATTATTTCCTCAAACTCTCTAAAATCTTTATTTTTGTTAAAAACAGTCATGTGCACATTGGCACGATTTAAAACATGATATATTTCATTAGCGATATCAATTCTTGCTACTCGACCCATATATTTATTATATACCTAATTTAAAATAAAAGGGACCTGACATTTTTCCACCATTATTCTTCATAATTATTATACCACTTTGAAAGTTTCTATTAAAGAACCCCAAAAGATGACATATAAGTCTTTATGAACCAAGGCAGTATAAAAGCTAAAATAATTAAAGGCAAAACAATTGTCACGATTGTAATAATTGTGCTAGTTAAAAAATATTTACGTGTTTTTTCAACTGAAATATAAATTTTTCTCAATAACTCGTCTTGTAAATCAAAACGTTTTTTTATTTCCTCATCCATAAAAATAGCAAAAATTATTTTATTAACTAATATTCCATTTATTAAATAAAGATTTAAGTTAGTTCGACTGAGTTTCCAACATTTTCATATTTAATCATTACATCAAAATTTCTCCTTTAAGTTATCGGTGACAAAACCTTCATATTTTTATTAGAAGCAAAGCTTGAAATTAAAAATTCATAGATATAACCAAATTAATGTATCTTACATCATACCACAACAAAATTATTATAAAAGGTTAGAATATTCGTCTTGAGATAAAAAACAACCGCTCTATAAGCGATTCTTGTGTTAGCTCTCTATGTGGCATGACCCTGAAACCTGTTCAAAAAATAATAAATATACAAAAATTGGATAAACAAATACTTGAGCATAATTATGGGATGAAACACTATAAAAAGGTCCCAAGACATTTTCTGTGCATTTTCTCAACTAGTCATGCTATCTAATTCTTTGCTTAAATCAAGAATATCTAATTTTCCTCTCTTTCTATCCTGAAGATATTGACGCCATTGTGGTAAAATCTTCTTTTCTAGTTTTTGCAAAGATTCATGTCCAATTCTAAATTTACCTTCTCGAAAGTACTTGCCACTTTGATTCAGTCTAATGCGTAATTCATTATCACATGCAAGTTCAATTAATGCGTGAAGCGACTTTTTATCGCCGGTATAATCTTTAGTCAAAAAATGCATTATTTCATGGCATAGATATACGGTAGTATAATTTTTCCAATTCTCTCTATGCCCCCATGTGATAATGTTGTCCCCCCAATATCTTCCATCATGCAATGAAGGATGAACCAAATAGACAGACAACGTTGCATTTAACAATTTTAATCCAGTGATGTCTCTTAAGTGTTTTAAACTCAGTTCTCTATTTTTTTCCCATTGTTTTTTTGTCTCTTTCTTGTAATTTTCTGTCTCTTTATATATCTCTATAAACTCTATGGAATTCAATTCTTGATCCAATATTTCTCTGATTAACTCAATATTTTTGCTCAAATTTTTCGAAAAACTCTTAATTGTTGAATTTTTTACGGTGATATTTGATGCAACCCTATCATAACAAATCCCTGAAATCATAGAGTAAACGATTTTAGACTTTTCCCATAAACGATTTTCTAAGGTTTCGCCCTGTTTGCCTAAAAATTTAGCCTGCTTGATAATCTGGGCATAAAGATAAATCTTATTAATTTTAAAATTTAACTTAAACATAAAGTTATATTAAAACGAGAACTAGTTATATTATGCTTTATTATACGACATAATACAACTCCCCGCAAAGAAAAAATATGCTTTCAGTAGAAAAGGTGTCAGGTATATTTTCTGGGTCATTCCAAGGCACTAACCCACTTTCAGCATAGCATGTTTTAAAAATAAATAAAACAAAATTCAATAAAGAGACACAATATAAAACCTTATATCTCTTCGGAAAAAGAAAAAAATAAAAGGGACCTGACACCGTTATCCCCCTAAATAAGGCAAAACAGAGGCATTAACCTCTGTTCGTTCACGTTGGCTCCGGAGGGCGGATTCGAACCGCCGACAAATTGGTTAACAGCCAATTGCTCTGACCCCTGAGCTACTCCGGATTGTATTCTAACTAAAAATTATATTAACACAAAAACCGTAAAAAGTAAAATTCCTTTTTAGTAATAATCTTCAATTTTTTTAATTCCTTTTAATTGTCTAATTCTTTCTAGTGCCCTAGCCTCAATCTGTCTGATCCTTTCTCTAGTAACATTAAAAACTCTACCGACCTCTTCTAATGTATGAGCTACTCCATCTGATAATCCAAACCTAATATCCAAGATCTTTTGCTCTCGTGGAGAAAGGTCAACTATAATTTCCTTGATATATCTGCGCAACAACATTAAGGCCGCAGCTCTATCTGGAGCCATTGTTTTAACATCTTCTATAAAATCAACCAATTCTGATTCTTTGCCATCATCATCCCCTCCAATTGTGGTTTCAAGAGAAATAACATCCTGTGATATTTTCATCAAATATCTAGCTTCATCAGCTTTAACCTCTAATTCGGCAGCTATTTCTTCTGGAGTGGGGCGACGTCCCAATTGTTGCAATAAATAACGATCCGCTCCGTGGAATTTACCCAAAATTTCAACCACATGAACTGGAATGCGAATAGTACGAGATTGGTCTGCCAAAGACCTAATAATTGCCTGTCTAATCCACCAAGTAGCATAAGTAGAAAACTTATATCCCCTTTTCCAATCATATTTTTCTACTGCCCTAAACAAACCAATATTACCCTCTTGGATCAAATCTAAAAAAGTTAAACCATAACCAACAAATTTTTTAGCAATACTAACCACTAAACGTAAATTGGCTTCTATTAGCCTCATTGCTGATTGTTTGTCTCCTTCGTCCTTTTTTTTAGCCAAAACCACCTCTTCTTCTGAGTTAATTAAAGGAATATGTCCAATTTCTTTAAGATACATTTGGATAGAATCGGCTGAAAGTTTAGTTAAATCAAAGAATAACTCTCCCCCCTTTTCTTTCTTTTCTCCTTCAGAGCCTAATAAGTTTTTGGTAGATTCAACTATTTGAATTCCCATCTTTTCAAGAGACTCCAAAAACTCTTCGTACTCTACCAAAAATTTTTCAACTCTAGGGAAAGCATAAAGTATTTCATTTTGGGTTATAAAGCCCCTTTGTTTACCCTTTCTTATCAATTTCTGAGAAGCTTCTTCTGACCATTTAAAGCGCGATGCTCTTTTTGGCTTAACCGCTATTT
>CAZTWG010000009.1:0-14462 GCA_964617525.1 uncultured Gammaproteobacteria bacterium | reverse complement strand
CATTATCTAAAAAATAAAGTTCTAAAGCGGTCTGAATTTGTTTAATATCAGAAACACGTCTGGCGTCTCTGGCTCTTTGTCTAGCATTATTTAAAGAAACAACAGCTAAAGCCGCCAACATACCCATAATTGCGACTACAACTAAAAGTTCAATTAGAGTAAAACCTTTTTTATGATTTTGTTTATTTTCCATAAGATAACTTTTAAATATTATTTATTTATAAAATATTAAAATATTATTTTGTTGTATTAAAAGTATAACACATTTTTAAAAAAAGTTATGCACAGGTAAAGACATTGGAAGATTGGAGCAGAATATCAAAACTCCCATTGACAAATTCTCAAAATCTGTAATACTTTGAATATAAGCGCTAACAAAGAACGGTTCTTACGGTTTTCTTTAGCTTTCTGTCTATCAGCGGCAAAACCAGTCATCCCTCCTAACTGGGAAGTAGCCACAAGTCAAGGTTGATCTTGCTTGTCAAGCGTAAGCCTTGCACTGGTAGATAGAAAAGTGAAGAAAAAATTCTTTCAAAGGAGGAACAAAAAATGAAAGATTTATTTTCGTTGTTAGTAATAGGTTTGATCGTAATACTATTTTCCAGTTGTGCTCGTTGGGACCTTTTGGGCCCTAACGAAGATATAATTCTACTGAACGTTCAGGTTCATTTTGACTTTGAAAATCAGGAAATTGAGATTCAGAACCAAAACTGGAACTCTGCTCATGTCCAGATTTCCCGCCGAGTATCTGGATACGAATATTTAGAAATTTACGATGGACATGTCGGCAGAGGGAAAATAAAAACTATTTCTGCATTTTTTTCGAGAGGAAACAAGATGAAACTAACCGTAAGGGTTAGAAATGACGAAAACGAATTGCTGGAAGCAACAACATACTTTCAGCTAAACTAGCAATCTTTAGTGGCTCTTGTTAAAACAAGAGCCACATTTTTTAAGAATTATATTTAGCACGCGCTTTTTCTATACCTTGCTCTAACATAAAATTAATCTCCTCGCACGTTAAATCAATGGATTGATCAATAATCTTTTTTTCCTTTCTGTTAAATTTCTGTAAAACAAATTTTTTAACATCAACAAAACTTGTATCTAATTTTTATATTCCTATTCTAAAACGAACAAAATTTTTATTTCCCAATTTATCAATAACTGATTGGACTCCTTTGTGCCCAGCTGAAGAGCTATTAAAAGATATTTTTACCCTTCCTATATCTAAATCTAAATCATCATGGATTATCCAAAGGCTAGATAATTGGTCATCTTTTTTGACTAATCGTTTTACGCTGACACCTGATTCATTCATAAAAGTAGTAGGCAAAGCCAACAAAACATCGTCCTTTTTAGAAATATGCGCTTGCAAATTTTTATCTAATTTAAACTTTGGAAAATAAAAATTATTAGCAAATTTTTTCAAAATCACTTGCCCAATATTGTGGCGAGTTTTTTGATATTTTGAACCAGGATTACCTAAACCTACAATTATAGTCATATAACATTGGTTAACTAGGCGCTTGGAGCCTTTGTTAATTAGGGGGCTTGATTGCCCAATTACCCGTGGACCCGATTACCCGACTTATTTGTTAGCGTAATCTTAATAGGAGTCCCAACAAAATCCCATCTTCTTCTAAGCGCTTTCTCTATAATATTAATTTGAGCTGGATTAATAGACTTCCGTCTAAGAACAATTGAAGGAGCTAAGAATAAAAAATCTGGAGGACAAACATCAGTTTGTATGGCATGAACCTTTGCCCAAATATCAGAAGGAAGTTTTTTCCTCTTCACCGTTGATCTCAAAAATTCATTTAACTTTAGTTCAGTTATTCTGCGAAAACAATTTTTTTGCACTCTAACAATCAAGCTAAATATCTCTTGAACATTTTTTCCTTCCTTGGCAGAAACAAAAATAGCTGGAGCCCAGGAACCTAAATTAAGATCAAAGTCTTCTCTTTTAAATTTTTGCCTAGGGACCAAATCACATTTATTGATAACAAATATCAATCCTTTATCTTTTTTAATAATTAAATCAACCAAAGCCTTATCCTGATGGCTTAAAGAGGAAGCGATATCAATAACCATTAAAATGATATCTGCGCGTTCAATGATCGCTAGAGAACGACGAACCCCAATTTTCTCAATGACCGCTTTAATTCTTGCCTTACGTCGAATCCCAGCGGTATCAATCAAAAGAAAATCATTTTCTCCTACGCTTAATAAGCTGTCCTGTGGTCCACGCGTAGTGTGAGACACGGAGGAAACAATAACTTTTTCTTCTCCCAAAAGAGAATTAAGTAAAGTTGATTTTCCCACATTAGGTTTGCCAATAATAGCTACTTTAATCAAAGGCAACTTCTCTTGATTGTCATCTATCGATGTCAAAGATTTTTCTTTTATTTGTTCGGTTACATAATCTAATAAATCACCAACCCCACTACCATTAAGAGCGGAAACGCAAAAGGGTTCTCCTAATCCCATTTTCAACCAATATGGGCTTAAGCCCCACTCCCTTTTAGCTGGATTATCTGCCTTGTTTAATATCAAAAAACAAGGTTTTTTTGATTTTTTAATCAAATGGCTTATTTCTCTTTCTAAATTAGAAATTGGAATATCTGGTGACTTGATTTCCAATATAAAGAAAATAAAATCAGACTCTTCGATAGCAATATTGATATGTTTAATTACTTCTTTTTTAAAAATATCCTGCCCTTCAATCAACCCACCCGTGTCAATGAAAGTAATTTCTTCTCCTCGCCATTCACAAACTCCATAATTTCTATCACGCGTAGTCCCAGGAATATCAGAAGTAATCGCTTTAGATTCAGATATTAAGCGATTAAATAAGGTTGACTTACCAACATTAGCTTGTCCTACTAAGGCAATTTTGACCATAAATAAAATATTAGTCTATTTTGGGTTTAGATCCCCAAGTGAGTTTTCGGCTTCTGGAATAGTTTCTACTGAAAAAATATTTTTTGCTAATTTTGCTAATTCTTTAAAATCTCCAGTCTTAGTTTTTAAAACATAGGCTCCATTTTCCATAATTGTTTGTTCCAATAATCCTTCAGGACCTATTTCAATAACTTTGGTAATAATATTTTCAAATGGTGTATAGCTGGCTAATCGTGCCAGCCTAATCATTTGGCTAACATCTAAATTACTACTAATATTATTCTCAAGAATATTGTAAAAACTTAACGTTCTTTGAGGATTAGCTAAAATATTCTGGTCTAAAACTTTATTAGCAATAGCAATTAAAATTTTTTGCTGTCTTTTGCTGCGAGCAAAGTCAGAATTCTCTCCATTGCCTCCGTGTCTAGAGCGCACAAATTGCAAGGCCCTATCCCCATCCATTGTCTGTAAACCAGCTTCAAAGCTAACCGTTCTAGATTGATAATTAAGTCCAGGGAATTGATGGTCCACAAAACTTTTATCCACATCTACTTCTAACCCCCCTAATTCGTCAATTATTTTTTTAAAAATTTGAAAATCCGCACGAACCCAATAATGGATGGGGACATCCAAAACATCACTAACCACTTCGCTAGCTAACTCCCCTCCATCTTTAGAGCGAGCTACGCCCAAAGCGTTTGCAAAGTTAATTCTTTGCCAGCCATATTTAGGAATAGGCACGTAAAGATCACGAGGGATTGACAAAAGAGCAACTTGATGAGATGAAGGTTTTATACTGGCTAAAATAATAGAATCTGTTAAATAAGGGCCTTCATGTTGGGCCCCACCCATACCCAAAATTAAAATATTAACCCTGTCTGACAATTCTCCTTTGAGTATTTTATCTTTACCGATAGCCATTTTTGCTACTCCCTCCCAAAAAGAAAGTTTTCCAAAATTACCTAAAAAGCTATTTTTAGAAACAATAGCTTGTGAGAAAAAAATACTCAAAAAAATTAAAAGAAAAAATAGTATCTTAAAATTCCGCCAAATCTTTTTTCTTTTGATATTGCGATTGGCATAAGCCTCCTCAGAACGATGCGGAGTATAGACCCTGTCAATTAAATTAATTCTTTTATCATTCATAACGAAAACTATAATATAGTATAACTAAATATTAACAAATTTTAGTCTGTTTTGAAATGTTAATAAGAATTCCAAAAGCTGCTAAAAAAACAATAAGATTAGAACTCCCATAGCTCATAAACGGTAGAGGTACCCCCGTCATAGGAATAAGCCCTAGCATGCCACCCATATTAATAGAAGATTGCAGAACAAACCAAACCCCAATCCCTCCCGCCAAAATTCTACCAAATTTATCGCTAGACAAAAAAGCAATCTTAAAAATACGATAAGCAACAAAAAAATAAACAATTACTAAAAATGCTGTAAGAATAAATCCCAACTCTTCGGCTGTAACTGCAAAAATAGAATCACTAATAACTTCTGGAAGACGAGAAATCTTTTGAGCAGAATGCCCTAGCCCTTTGCCAAAAATTCCACCAGAAACAATAGCTGAAAGTGCTTGATTTACGTGATAACCAATTCCCAAAATATCTATATCTGAAGATTTAGAAAAAACTAAAAAACGTTCCCAGCGATATGGCTGATATTTAATAGCAAGCGCCACGACTAAGGTTAAACCCGCAGAAAGATAACCGCAATACAAAAGAGGAGCTCCAGCCATAAAATAGATAGAAAAAGCAGAAGAAATTATTATTATTAATGTGCTTAAATCTTTTTGAGGAATAATCAAAAGAGAAACAATTGTCAACAAAGCAACAAAGGGAATAAATACCCTGCCGAAACTCTTAACATCTGTCTGTCTTTTAGACAACCATGCAGACAAAAAGAGCAAAAAAGCTAATTTAATAGCCTCTGATGGCTGAAAAGTAATACCACCTATCTTTAACCAACGTTGCGACTGACCCCTAGTAACCCCAAATTGAGGGAGCAGGATTAAAATTAAAAGAAAAATTATCACAACTAGAACAGGTACGGCTATTTTTTTAAGTTTGTGATAGTTAAAATGTGACAAAAGAAAAAGAATAATTAATCCTGGAAGCATTCCATATAATAACTGGTGTTTTAAATAAAAATAACAATTATTCAACTTATGACAACCAATAAAATAACTAGCGGAGGTTAACATTATAAGACCCGAAACAATCAAAACAATAAAACCAAAAATTAGAGAATAATCAGGAGCGTGAGTTTTAAAATGTTCCTTTGGCATAGTTAAAAACCAACAATTAATAAAATAGCTAATAATAAAATTATATGAGACGTTAGACAACTATTCAATAAAACAAAAACAATTCTTCTTTCCCCTCTAGAATAGAAATGAAAGGCCAAACTTGAATTAACGATTAAAATTAAAAACCCAAATAAAACAGGAATAAATAATCTTGACCAAGAACCAATTGTGTCAACGCCAGAAAAAATATTATAATGCAATGGAACAAAACCCTTAACCCCCAAAAAATTAAAAATAATATAAAGCCAAATAAAAATATTTAGAATTAAACTAGCTATTATCGGAAAACGAATTTTAGATTCTTTCCAAAAGTCTATATCAAAAATATTTTGAAAAATCCTTTTAATCATTATTTTTTATCTTTAAATCACCTAAAAATTAAATTCATTGGACTCTTTGTCAATAAAAGTAAAAATTGATAGTATATCACAAGAATATTCTAGCTACTTTCGCAGAACCTTATTGTTCGCTATACTCAATAACGTTAAACAATTAAAAAATAAATAATTGACATAAATTATAAAGATGATAGAATAATTAAATATTAATAAGATAAGCAACAGTATTAATTTTGTTGTGTATATAAATTGTAAATATGTCACATAAAAAAGCAGGTGGTTCAACATCTCTAGGCCGTGACTCTCAAGGACAAAGACTTGGAGTTAAGGCTTTCGGTGGTGAAAGGGTGAAACCCGGAACAATTATTGTCAGGCAAAGAGGAACTAGATTCCATCCAGGAGAAGGAGTACGTCGAGGAAGAGATGACACACTTTATTCCTTAAAGAATGGAGTAGTTTGCTTTAGCAAAAAAAAAGCTGTCCGATTTGACAGTCGTTTACGTTTAAAAAAATACGTTAATGTCAAGGATGCTTCTTTGGCAAAAAAGAAAAAATAAATATTCTTAAATTCAAACAAATAATCGTCCCACGTTAATAATATTAACATGGGATTTTATTTACTCAAAATTTCCAAAGCTCTAATCAACTGGGGATCTTTATTTTCTAAATAATCCTCTTCTGTTATTTCCACCTCCACGTCTGGGGTAATTCCTTCTTCATTAAAAGAACGATTTAACGGTGTATACCAATTAGCAATAGTAAGTTTAAGCGCTGAGCCATCAGCTAAATTTTTTAATTCCTGAACAGAGCCTTTGCCAAATGTTTGAGTGCCTAAAACTGTTGCCTTTTTATAATCCTGCATAGCTCCAGCTAAAATCTCCGAGGCAGAGGCAGATCCTTGATTCACTAAAATAATAGTTGGTAAATTGTCAAAATATCTAGGACCAGACGATTTATATTCCTTATCTTTATTATTAGAGTCTCTAGCAATAACTACTACATCATTCCCCAACCAATAGCCAGCGATATTTACTGCCGTGTCCATATATCCACCAGGATTATTACGTAAATCCAAAATTAAACCATTTGGGTTAGAGGCTAAAGCAACTTGAGCGATGTTTTGAAAATCTCCCCAAGTATCATCAGAAAAATGAGTTATTTTAATATAAGCAATTTTATCATTCTCTCCTTTTAACTCCCAAGAAACTGACTTAATATCAATAGTATCGCGAACAATCTCCACATCTTTAGTTTTTCCCTCTGATTTTCTTAAGATGGTTAGAACAACTTTAGTCCCCTTTTCGCCCCTAATCAAATGTGCGGCTTCATCTAATCCCATACCCAAAGTACTCTTGCCGTCAATAGCATAAATTTTATCCCCTGAACGTAAACCAGCTCGGAAAGCAGGAGTATAATCCAACGGAGCTATAACTGTTAATGTATTTTCTTTGACGCCAATCTCTATCCCCACTCCCTCAAAACTACCAGAAACATCATCTAAAAATCTTTTAGCTGATTCTGGCTCTAAAAAAACAGAATAAGGGTCATTTAAACCTTCTACCAACCCTTTTAAAGAACCATAAAACAAATCTTTCCCTGAAGTTGGTTGCACAACATAATCTTCTTCAATCATATTCCAGACTTTTTTGAATAAAGAAACATCAAATTGTTCGTTGATACTGCTTGCTGATTGGTTAGAAATAATTATTTTTGGAGAAGTAATAAAATTGTTCTTCAAAAAAACTCCAATCAAAAAACCAAGAAAAGAAAACACAAAGATTAGAGTTATGGCTCGTTTTTTGCTAATAGTTTTCATAAAAAAATATGTTAATCCGTAAAAGTATTATCTTTTAAATGCTGGTATGCTAATTTTGTCGCTGTTCTCCCGCGAGGAGTTCTATTTAGAAAGCCAAGCCTTATTAAGTAAGGCTCATATATTTCCTCTATACTTGCCAAGTCTTCGCCAGTGCTTGCTGCTAAAGTTTTAAGTCCTACTGGCCCGCCAGCAAATTTTTTAATTAAAGAAGAAAGAATCTCGCGATCTACAAAACTAAGCCCAGAATTATCAATACCCAAAACATCTAAAAGACTAAGAAGGGTTGCAACCTTAACAACCTTTTCTCCCCTTACTTGAGCGAAATCTCTAGTTCTTTTTAACAAACGATTAGCTATCCGAGGGGTAAAGCGAGAACGCCTAGCTAGCTCAGAAACTGTTTCGGGCTCTAAATTTATTTTTAAAATCCTAGATGAACGTTTAATAATATCTTCTATTTCTGAATTTTCATAAAAATTTAAACGATAGGTCATCCCAAAACGGTCACGTAACGGAGGAGATATTAAACTTGGTTTAGTGGTAGCGCCCACTAAAGTGAAACGAGGAATATCTAAACGTAAGGTCTTAGCGCTAGGTCCCTTACCTACTATTATATCCAAAGCACACTCTTCCATAGCTGGATAAAGAATCTCTTCAATATGTCTATTAAGACGATGTATTTCGTCAATAAACAAAATACCACCTTCTGGCAAGCTAGTCAGAATAGCAGCCAAGTCACCAGCCCTTTCTAATGCTGGCCCAGACGTAATTTGAAGATTAACCCCCATCTCGTGAGCTATAATATGCGAAAGCGTAGTTTTGCCCAAACCGTGAGAACCTTGAAATAATATATGCTCTAACGGTTCTCCCCTCTGCTTAGCTGCCTGGATAAATATCTTAAGCCCTTCTTTTAATTTTTTCTGTCCAATAAATTCTTCTAACGTCTTGGGACGTAAAGTTAAATCAACCCCACTGTCTTCTGGCAATTCTTCCTGACTAATAATATTCTCTGGCGATGCTTTAGACATAAGGATTAAAATCAAAAAATAACTAAATTATTTATCTTTAACTTAATGTTTATATTATTATAACAAAATTATATATTTTAACAAGAAAAACATATTTTGACATTGTGTCTTAAAATGTTATTATAAATAAACTACAAGATATTGAAAAAGATTGAAGGCCGAGCCTCTAAATGAATATGGGCGTATAGCTCAGGGGTCAGAGCGCCACTCTTGTAGCGATAACTTCTTCTTTATTACAATTTCAAGTGGGCGTAAATATGGGCGTATAGCTCAGGGGTCAGAGCGCCACTCTTATAAAGTGGATGTCGCAGGTTCAAATCCTGCTACGCCCACTTGAAATTTATAATAATGTAGTTATCGATATATCAAACAACAACCATAATGTATAATATTAGAAGTTGTTGATATAAAGTGGATGTCGCAGGTTCAAATCCTGCTACGCCCACTTGGGCTCGAAATATCTTTTAGGGAATTTACCATACAAGATGATTGATTGCATTAGTATAGAAATATGAATAAAGAACAAGTAATTAAAGAAATTAAAAAATGAGTAGATATAGAAATATTCAATCCGAGAAATTTTCCGCCAGGCGGTAACTATTGAGAATGCCAAAGATACACAAGTAAGCAGAAATAAAATAAATGCAAGGCATACCGGAACGAGATAAATTATTTAGAGTAATGCGGGCGTGGCATAGATATAGATATAGTTTTTGCGGAAATGCGAGACATTGGTTTATTAAATCAGGCAAAACAGTCTTCTGGTATATATTATAAGGCTACTTTTAATAAAAAGGGCAGAGAATTAAAATATGATAAAATTTACTTCAGCTGGGAGATTCTAATTTTAATAAACAAAAATAAAAAACTAATATGCTAAGAGTATTTATCGGAATATTAATTACTGCCGTTGGATTCATGATTGTTTGGAAATCAGAAAAAGTTTTTAGATTTTTCGGAAGAAGCGCTTGGGCTGAAAAACATCTTCAGTATGAAGGGGGAAGCCATTTATTTTATAAACTAATAGGAGTAGCAGTAATTATGGCAGGGCTTTTTTTAATCAGCAATATTTGGCAAGATATTATGGGAGGGGTAGCAAAACTATTTACATAATAATACGGGCCTATGGTTTAATGGTAGAACACTACGTTTGCAACGTAGAAATGGCAGTTCGATTCTGCCTAGGTCCACTTTATTACATACTAAAAATTGTCAAATAAAATGATTACAGATCAACAAATCATTAATAAAATTAACAAGAGAATTGAGAACAAACCTCTTTTATACATCACTCGCAACAAACAGCGAGCGCTAGGGATAGAAAAACTATTAATAAATTATAAAATAATTACAACCATTCCGTTAAAAGATACTGCTGAAATTATTGCAACAACAGATATTCCAAAGGGGATGATAATCGTTTTTAAAAACAATTCTAAAATACAAAGAACAAGTAAAAAAAAGGGAGTCGTATTATTAAATCCTGATTTTCATTTAGCGGAAAAATATGAGAATAAAATAAGCCAGTATCAATGGTTGAAAAAAATCATTCCAGAATACTTACCTTCTATTGCTATCAAAACTCCCAAAACTATTTCCTTTTCAGAATTAGAAAAAAAAATAGGCAAACCATTTATATGTCAATTTAATCATAGCCATAGTGGGAAAGGAACACAAATAATTAAAGATAAGCAAGATTGGGAAAAATTAAAAAAGAAATTTCCTCAACGTCCTCTACGACTTTCAAAATTAATTGAAGGACAAACATTTACACTTAATGTTTGCATTTGGGGAAGATGCATATTATTAGGAAATCCAAGTTATCAAATAACTGGGCTTAAAGAGTTTACCGATCTACCTTTTGCGACCATTGGCAATGATTGGTCATATGCTAAAAAAAATCTTTCAAAGAAAGACATAGAAAGTATAAAAAAAATTACAAAAAGGGTAGGAAATGCAATGCTTAAAGACGGATGGAAAGGTCTGTTCGGCATTGATTTTATCCGTTCAGGAGAAAATTGGTTTGTGATTGAGATTAATGCTCGCCAGCCAGCTTCAGCAAGCATAGAAACAATCTTCCAACAAAAACAAGGAAATGGGTTAACCATCATGACAGCTCATTTTGCAGCTTTATTGGACATCCCGCTACCAACCAATAATCCAAAAATGCAGGAGATAAGCCAAGGCGCGCAAATCTTAGTAAGAAAAAAAAATGGGCAAAATCGCGTGGAGTTAAAAAAACTGCTCTCTAACCCAAAACAAAACTGGACTTGCGACAAACAAGAAGCAGAAACAACCATTATAGAACACAATGACATTATTTGTTCTATCCGAAAGGAAAAAGATGGGTTTATCAAAAAACACAATCAGTGGAATTTAGATGCTCAAAAAATTATAAAAATATTAGGTAGATAAAATATGAACCAAACAATTTCTTTATCAATTCCAGCTCAGCAAACTATTAACTCTTACTTTAAAATGGAAGTTGGGAATAAAACTATTGCCTGCCCCTATTTTATCAATCGCATTCAAACTAAAGCTGGTTTGCGCGTGTTTTTGGGGAAGGGAACAGCAAAAGAGATTATCGAAGAAGTAGAACTAATTGCTCAGCGCGAAAATATTGATATAAAAAAAATATCAAAAAAAGAATTATATGAACTTTTGACCAAGCACCATCTAGGGATAGATTGTTCAGCTTTAGCGGTATACATCTTAAAATCAGAGTACAAAGAAAAAAAACAAATAAATATTATCCCTAGAATTCATATCGTCTTTTTTTGGAAAAACCCTTTTCGTTATTTAATATCTTTACTTCGACCAATAGAAAATATCAGCGTTAAAGTATTAGCTAACAATAAAAATAGCCAGGAAATTAAAGAATTAAATAAAATCCTTCCTGGCGATATGGTAATTCGCAATAATTCAAGACATATCCTTTTGGTGAGTAGTGTAGAAATTAAAAACAATGTTGTTCAAAATATAACGCTTATACATGCTCCTAGACCAACTAAAATAGGATATAGTGGTCCAGGGGTACAAGAAATAAAAATTTCTCTTGAAGATTTGCGAAAAGAAATAAAAAAAGAGAAAACAGTTATTCGACGTTTAAAATTTTAAGACATGGACCTTTTTTATCAAAGCTTATTAACAACTATTCTGTTTTTTATTATTTTTTCTTGTTTAATAGCTTTTGTATTAGCTCCATTAATCATTCATTTGCTTTATAAGTTAAAAATCCAGAGAAGAATGGAGTTAGACCCATCGCTAAAAGCAAACAACCAACGTGCCAACAAAACGGGCACGCCGATTATGGGAGGTTTGTTGATAATAATCACAATTCTTATAGTAACACTACTCTTCAATTTTGAGCAAAAATTCACTTATGTCCCTATAGGAGTAATGTGTTTATCTGCATTGCTTGGAGGAATAGATGATATTTTAAATGTTTTTGGGAAAAAAAGAAAAAGCAGATCTTTAAAGTTAACCTTAAAATTAATTCACTGCCACAAAAATAAAGCTTATCGCCTTTGGTTAATATTTGCATTACCCTGGACTTTATTTAAAAATACTTTTCGTATTCTAAGTTCTCACCCTACGCGTGGCGTTTTGCCTCACGAAAAAATAGTTCTTCAATTTTTGACAGGAGTTATCACTGCTTGGTGGATAGTATTTAAGTTAGGAAATCAATGGCTCTATATTTGGGTACCATTTAGCGGAGAAATTTATTTAGGATATTGGATGATACCAATAGTCATTTTTACTGTGATGTTCTTTGCTAACGCCGTAAATATTTCCGACGGACTAGATGGACTTTCTGGTGGCGTTTTATTGTCAGCCTTTTGCGGGTTGGCTATCGTCAGCCTTTTGCAAAATAATTCTTACCTTGCCATTTTAAATGCTAGTGTTATTGGGTCACTAATCGCCTATATTTATTTCAATATTAAACCAGCTCGTTTTCAAATGGGAGATGTGGGTTCTCTTAGCATGGGGGCTCTATTTGCCGTGACAGCTATTGCCCAAAATAGGCTTTTGATTACCCCATTTTTTGGTTTTATATTTTTTGCAGAGACCATCTCTGTGATTCTACAAATATTCTGGCGTCATATCCTGGGCAAACGCTTATTCAAAATGGCCCCCCTGCATCATCATTTAGAATGTTTGGGGTGGAGTGAGGAAAAAATAGTAATGCGTTTTTGGATTATCAATTTATTTATGATGTTTTTAGGTCTATGGATATCAATGCATTAGCCAATGAACATATTGATTTAAAAAACAAAAAAATCCTTATCTACACAGGAAACTCTTTTGGCTTAGAATCTCGCAAAACAATGCCCAGTAGGCCAAAAACGGCTGATGGGATTTTACGATACGCGGAATATGATATTGTAGGTATAGTAGATAGTTTTTGCGAAGAAACATATACTTCCAAAATACTAAAAGATACTAATAAAAAAATTCCAATATTCAAAACAATCAAAGAGGCCAAGGTTAAAACTTCAGCAAGTATATTAATGATAGGCATTGCTCCCAAGGGAGGCGAAATGCCTAAAAATTTTATTGATGATTTGGCTTGGGCTTTGGAAAATGATTTTGATTTAGTAAGTGGTATGCATACGCCACTTTCTTTGCACCCGAAAATACTTGAAGCAGCTAAGAAAAATTCTCGTAAAATATGGGAAACACGTATACCACCAACAAAATTGCCAATCGCAAGCTGTAAAACATATAAGATAAAAAAACCTATCGTGTTAACAATAGGGACAGATGCTGCAATTGGGAAATTAACAACAACTTATGAATTAGCAAAAATGGCTAGCAAAAAACATAAGACTTGTATAATCCCAACTGGGCAAACAAGTATCATGATTGAAGGCTGGGGTATTAGCGTTGATAAATGCGAAGGAGATTTTATGGCTGGGGCTGTTGAAAAAATGATTTTAGAAAAAGAAAAAGAAAAAAATCCAGATATATATTTTATAGAAGGACAAGGGTCTTTGTCTCATCCTGCTTTTTCTACAACAGCAATAGCACTAATTCACGGAGCATGTCCAACGCATTTAGTTTTAGTCCATAGGCCATTAAGAAAACGCATTACAGGATGTTCGTTGTTGCCGGTTCCAGACATAAAAACTGTAATTGATCTTGCGGAAAAAACCATTATCCCTTCATTTTTAAACACTAAAGTAGTAGCCATTGCTCTAAATACAAGCGGAATGACAGACAAAGAAGCAAAAAGGGCAATAATAGATATAGAAGAAAAAACAGGGCTACCGACTACAGACCAAATCCGCTATCCAAAAGACTGGACGAACTTATTCATGGGAACCCCGTAAAGCCTTGTGCATGCCGGCGAGGTAAGTCGCTATGCTCCCACGGGGTAAGCATTAGGACATGAAATAAAAATTTATGATACCTTATCCAACAAAAATAAAAAAATTTTCTGGAACTAGTTATTCTGAGGTTAGAAAAAGCGCAAACGATTTATTTAAACAAATAAAATCAAAAACTAAACGTAGACCATATATAAAATCAGCTTATTTCAATAAACAAAAAATATTTTTTGATTTTTTTTGGCAACATCTGTTTGAGAAGCCATTCAAAGAAAGAGTAAGGAGATTAAAATATTTTGGTTGTGCTATAGATTTGATTAAAAACTCAAAAAATGATCCAATTTCATTTGAGAATCCTTGTCGCCATTCCGAGATTTTACACCGTTTTACTGGGTTATCAAAAGAGAAAGAGTTATTCTACGTTCAAATAAAAGAAAATAAAAAAACTAATAAAAAATATTTGATGTCTGTGTTCCCAGAATAAAAAAATTCTCCGCCAAATTGGAGTTATGAGTACACATAATCTCCGGCCGAGAATTTACAAATACTATAACAGATTAAAATCTTTCGTCAATTGGTTGCAGCTGTAGATAACTCTTGGCTCAATTCGGGGACAGCCCCCCCCCCAAATGCACTTTAGTAATGCATTTTAGAACAATTTTTTTCATTTGGCAAAAAATTGACCAAAAAAAATGAGAAACCATAACTGTAGACTTCCAACATCTATAAACC
>CAZTWG010000008.1:0-14810 GCA_964617525.1 uncultured Gammaproteobacteria bacterium | reverse complement strand
GTTAGGCGAAATGCTCAAAATAATTTTTACTTTATAGTTTGAACAATTTTATGTTTGAAGCCCAAGAATACAAACCAGATCAAGAGAAAGTTGCGATTATCAACCGTGCTGAAATGGAACCGCTGACAGCTTATGACGAGGAATTTTTGATTCCACACGTTGACGAGGGTGAAGATGTATTAATCGGGCGCAGTTTGACAGATGGTGACTTTTATCTAAGATGTGATTTTTCGGCGTTTGCCGAAAAGTTAAAAGTTGTAACACCAGAGAAACTTGAAGAGCTTTTTGAAGCCGTCGGCAAGTTGAAACAGCAAGCCCCTGATTTAGATGAAGATAAAAGAAGATTGCTTAATTTATGTTGGAGAACAGCAAGAATCGTCAGAAACGTGCTGGGGGATCCAGGCTCCGAGTTTAAAAGAAATCAAAGTTTTAGTGATTACGTTGCTCAAACTGCAGACGGTAAAAAAGTTTGTGTAAAACCTCTTTCAGAAACTAAAGGGCTTGCTGTTTGTGGAGAATACTCTTTACTGGCGCAATATGTCTTAGAAAAACTGGAGATTCAATCATCTATAGTTGTCGGAGCATTTACGGACGATATTGAAGATCAGCTTGCCGACAGACATACGTTTCTCGTACTTGAGGACGGTAACTATGTTTTTGATCCTACACACTCATTAACGCAAAAAGATAGCTGGCCACCGAAAGTATTCACGCCGGAAACTCCTTTGACTACTGATAACTTGAGGGATATGGGAACAGACAACACTAAGCCATTCGGACGAAAAGTCATATGTACGGATATGCTAACAAAAGAAAAAAAGATATATGGCACAGGAGCGGTATAAAATTGTTCAAATGATTTATGGTAATTGTTTCAGGCGCATCGCCTAACACGGGTATATACATATTGCTTCGCTTTTGGCTTAGGAGGTGAGAAAATTATACCACTACGCTCACTCGCAACATTGTATATGCCGGAACGTTATATTCGATTTGCCCTTCGCCAAAAGATTAGAATCATGGGAAGTCCCGCGCTCAATACCTCCAGCATTTCTTCTTTACAAAACTCTAAACTTTATATATATTTACACTTATCAATATATCAATATAAGAGAATTACTAAAAATATTCAAAGTATTATGTGAGGAGACAAGATTAAAAATAGTTGGATTTCTTCTTAACGGAGAAAAGTATGTTTGTGAAATTGTTCCATTCACAAAAAGAAACTAATCAACAGTTTCAATTCAATTGGTGGAGTCTGAAAGTTTAGGGGTTATTGAATCAAGGAGAGAGGAATAAAAGGTGTATTGTAGACTTACAAATAAGAAAATTAAAAAAATATGATACAGATAATTCAAAAAATTAAAATATCGGAGGTGTCTTTATGTTAAGAGATATAGAATGTAAATGCCAAGTCATTAAGAATTTTACGCCATCTTGGTTTGCAAGTGTTATGGGAACAGGAATACTGGCTATGACCAGCTTATTTTACTCCCAGTATGTTCCTATTTTGAAAAATTTAGCTTATATCTTGTTTTACTTCAACGTTATCCTATTTTTTGTTTTATTAATCCCATGGGTTCTTAGATGGATATTTTTCAAAAAAGAAGCCTTGAACGATTTAAAACATCCTGTACTCTCAAACTTCTACGCCACAATAGCGATAGCCATGCTTGTTCTGGCAGCGGATTTTATTGTAATCGGCAAAAACATAAAAATGGGAGAGATCTTCTGGTTTGTAGGAACACTAGGGACAATATTCTTCAGCATATTAACGCTATACACAATGTTCAGGGGTGAGCATGTTAAGCTTGATCATATAAATCCAGCATGGTTTATCCCTCCGGTCGGGCTGATTGTAATCCCTATCGCGGGAAGCTTAATTATTCCACACGTTTCAGGAATGGTACAAGAGTTTGTTATATTCCTTAACTATTTTGGATGGGGCTCTGGATTTTTTATTTATCTTGCCTTGTTGGCTATAACAATGTATCGTTTTATTCTTCATCGTCCTCTACCGAACACGCTCGCTCCAACCATATGGATAAATCTTGGACCTATCGGAGTGGGAACTATTGCGTTGATTAACCTAATCAAAAACTCATCCTTTGTAGTAGTGAAGGAACCTTTTTTTGTGTTTGGATTTCTGTTCTGGGGATTTGGTATATGGTGGGTTATAATGGCTATTGTAATGACTGTTCACTACATAAAAAGACTGAAACTTCCCTATGCAATGTCTTGGTGGGCTTTTACGTTTCCCCTCGGAGCATATGTAGCTGCAAGCCATACAATATCATCACTATTTGGGATTCAACTAATAGATTACATTGGTTTTGCTCTATATTGGCTTTTAGTTATTTTTTGGCTGGTTACTTTTGCAAAAACTTTTATACATGCATATCATGGGACGTTGTTTAAGGGGTAATGTAATTAAAGTTAAAAAACTCAAGGATAACCAAGGGGAGATGCAAAATAAAGTGAATTAAGTACTATCAAAATTTACCTTCAAAAGATATAAAATAGCTATAAAAATAGTAAAACGACGGAGGTTTCCCTTTAAACTATTGTCTGTTATGCAGAATTTTATAAGACACTCGGGAGCGAACTCTTCGTCGCTAACGTTAATTCAAAAATTTTATGTTTTCATTTGAAAAGGGTCTAAGCACTGAAAATCAAGAAAATAAACCCGAGTTATATATTGAAAGCCAATATAATGATTTCTTGCCGGAAGATTTTAGAGACAATCCACAAAGATATATAGAAGAGCGCGGAGAAAATATCAAATCGGGAGAAATAAAGTATCGCGCTAATGGGAGTGTTCGAGAAGACCCGACCGCTTCTAAATTTTTGCCCGAATGGCGAAATAATCAAGGTGAGACTATCCAGCCAGTCAGCAAAAAGGTTAATCTCGAAAAAGTTAGGACAAGAACTGAGGCCGGAGTCGAAAAACTTGAAGATCCTTTACTCGAATATAAAATGATGTCTTTGTGCCAAATTCTTGACTTGCCTTCTGCCAAACCAATCGGATTTGTGGAGCAAGGCGATAATTCATTTACCCTGATGGAGAGGGTGAGGGGATATACTTGGACAAAAAGAGACAAAGAAGTGCTTGGCAAGCTTGGTTTAACTACCGAAGATGAATGGCCAATACAAAGACAAATCGAAGAACATATGAGCGCATTCAAAGAAAAATTAGAAGAATTTGGCATTTATCGCAAATGGAAGCACAAAGACATGGTGTTTGGTTTGGATGTTGGACTTAAGACAGTTACCGGCATTGTCCCAGTTGATTGGGAGGGTTCGCATTTAGACAAAGAGAAATTGATACAAAGGATTTCAAGTTTTTCACCAGAGGATCGGCAAAAAATCGAAGAAATAATATCATTAAAAATATAAAATTTTTGGGTTATCATTTTGCTTCAGATACATCCGATAACACGGCATATCTGGCTACGGCTTTTTGCGAAATTCTTCGTCCATATTTGCCCTCGCTACGCTAGGGCAAACATCAGATATACGCAAATGTTATATCCAATCGTGTCTTGAAATTATTTAGAAAGAGATTTATATATAAATAATAACTTAATGTAATATTATGAAAAAGAATGTTTTAATTATAGATTGGTTGTTGATAATAATGTTTATACTAATGATAGTATCAAAATTTATCAATCTACCTTTCGCAAAGATTATTCAACCAATTTTTTTAGTTCTTATTATTATACATATTATTCAGCACTGGAAAGTTCTTTTCTATTCACTTAAAGGATTAAAAAAGAAATGATTTCAAAACTCAACTCTTCGGAAATTTTTTGCTTCGCAAAAAAAAACAGCCTTACAGACTATTTTTTGTTCCTTCCTTTCTGAAGAATATAACAGCGATTAAGGGGTAAATTTTCTTGCAGAAAATTTTCCTAAATTCGGCATAGCCGAATTTCTCTTTTTTAAATGGGGTCTGACCCCAAAGATCGACCCCAAAAATCATGATAATTTTAAACCAATTTTTTGGTTTTTTAAAATTTTAACATATTATAAATTATTTCCACTTACCAGACTTTAAGATTGATATAATTAATCCTAATCCCAAAAAACTGGCTAGGATATATCCGATAATTCCTAGAGCCGAATAACCGAGAATAAATGGGCCGGTTTTCTGTTGTAAAATTAAAGAAGAGCCGATAATTAAAGCTGCAATAATCAAGCTAAACGAAAGGCGATTGCTAGAACGATCAATCTCCATGGTTAATTTCTCTAAGCCTTGATGTTTAAAATTAAACTTTAACTTGCCTTCTTTAACTTTGCGTAAGATATCAGTTAAATCCCGAGGTAATTGCTCAATTAACTCAACGCTTTCTTGAAGTATAGTGTTGCTTTTGCCCAATAATTCTCGGGGCGAAAACTTTTTTCGCAAAAGGTTTTTGACAAAAGGTTTCGTTGCGGACACCATGTCAAAATCAGGATCAAGTTGTCTGCCTGTTGTTTCTACTGTCGAGAGAGCTTTAATCATTAAAACCAAATTAGATGGCAATACTAAATGATGTTGAATCATTATTCTGAAAATATCCTGGCTAACTTTACTGATTTCTAAGTTTTTTAATGGAACGCCCAAATAACGGTCAAGTAATTCTTTCAAATCTTGCCGAAATAAATTTTTGTCAAATTCTTTGATAATGACGCCTAATTTTTCAAGGTTATTTATAACTTGGTCTGAATCTTTGTCAATAATCGCCCGCAATAATTTTGCCCCACTGAGAGTTGTTTTTTCGTCTAAGTAGCCGACCATTCCCGCGTCTAGCATTACAATTGTGTCAGGTGGTTGCACTAAAATATTGGCCGGATGAGGATCGGCGTGAAAAAATCCATCCTCTAAGATTTGTTTAAGAATCGCGTCGGCTCCTTGCTTAGCTACCTTCTTTGCTTCAAAAACATTCTTATATTTATCTTGAGTAATTTCATTAACTTTAGTTCCTTCTATAAATTCCATCGTTAAAACTTTGGTTGTTGACATTTCCCAATAAATCTTTGGCACCTTAATATATTCAACATCTTTAAAGTTTATCCTAAATTTTTCAAAATTATAAGCATCGTTGGTAAAATCAATTTCTTTCCTTATTGTTTTTTTAATTTCAGCGACTATTAATTTTGGCTGATAAACCAAGCTGTTATGAATGCGATTCTCGAAAAACCCGGCTAATTTTTCTAAAATCCTTATGTCTAATTCGATTATTTCTTTGATATGTGGTCTTTGAATTTTTACCGCGACAATTTCGTTGTTAAATAAAGTCGCTTTGTGAACCTGGCTTAAGGAAGCTGAGGCGACTGGTACTGTTTCAAATTTCTTAAATAGTTCTTTAAGCGGTTTATTTAATTCTTTTTCTATAATTTTTTGTGCACAAAAACTACTAAAGGGAGGAACTCTATCTTGGAGTTTTTCTAGTTCTTTTATAAATGCTGGTGGAATAAAATCCGGTCTGGCGCTTAAGGTTTGCCCAAATTTAACAAAAGTCGGGCCCAATTCTTCTAAAGCCAAGCGTAACCTCTCTGGCATAGCCAGCTTCTGGTAACTTCTTGGCTTTTTTCTTATTTTTAACGAAAAACCTATTTTTGAGCGATCAATAAAATAATCTAATCCATATTTAACCATGACATGCATAATCTGCCTGCTTCGCTTAATCTCATTTAACTTTTTAAAGTTAAACATAAATCTCTTTACTTTATCGATTCTTACTTAATTTATCAATCTTTGTTCTTAATTCCTTCATCTCTTTACGTGTAGGAATTTCTAACTTTACTAAAGTCTTTTTTACTGCCTTCTCTATTTTCTTTTCCACGTCAACTCTGCCTTTTTCTGCTCGTTCCATTAAATCTTTGACAAACTTTGCCTCTTCAGTTTTTGCTACTTCGCCACGCTTAACCAATTCCTTAGTTATTTTTTCAGCCTTTTCTTTGGTAAGCGATAAAACTCCCAAACTGGCTAAAATTGTTTTTTTTGCTAAATCTAACATAACTTTTTATTTTAATTTTAATTAATTTTTTTAATCGACCTTTTATTTTATCAGTCTTATTATTTAATATTAAGACTTGCGAATATGACCAGTTCTTGATTTTATTTTAATTTTAGTATTTTCTACAATGCTGTAAATAACAGGGATTACGACAAGCGTCAACAGGGTAGCCACCAGTAAACCACCAATCACAGCAATTGCCATTGGTTTCATCATCTCTGACCCCTCTCGTCTTGCTAATGCCATAGGCAACATTCCAAACATTGTAGTTAAGGAGGTGATTAGAATTGGGCGAAGGCGTGTGGTAGCACCCTTAACTAAAGCACTGTACATATCCATCCCTTTTTTGCGCAATTGATTAACATAATCAATTAAAACAATGGCGTTATTCACCACAATGCCAGCTAGCATTATTATCCCCATAAATGAAGGCAAGGATAATGTTTGTCTGGTAATAAACAATGCTAGTCCTACCCCAATAAAAGCTAGTGGGATTTCAAACATTATAATGAAAGGATATATCAATGACTCAAATTGTGACGCAATCACCATATAAACTAACAGAATTCCTAAAACTAAAGCTCCTGCCAATACTTTGAAGGTATCCTGCATTTGTTTATAAGAGCCACCGTATTCTATAAAATAACCATCAGGCAGTTTTTCGTTGGCCAGTCTATTTTTTATATCTTTAACCACACTACCGATATCTCTATCAATAACATTAGCTGTAACCGCAACGACTCTTAACTGGTCTTCTCTATTGATTTTGACGGGACCTTCACCCTTGGAAATTGTTGCAATTTGTTTTAAAGGAACCTGCTGTCCCGATGGAGTAGTGATGCTTAATTTTTCTATTTTTTCAATATTGTTACGGTAAACTTCATCATAGCGAACTCTAATATCTGTTTCTTCGCCTCCTTGTCTTAATTGAGTCGCAATGACTCCCTGCATAGAATTTTTGACAACAGAACCAATTTGGCCAACAGTTAAACCAAAATATGAAGCTCTCTCTCGGTCAATTTTAATAATGAGTTCTGGTTTTCCCTTACTCAAGGTAGTGTCTACATCGCGCACCCCATCAATGTCTGAAATTTTTCGGGCAATATCATCGGTAATATTTTTTAACGTCGCTAAATCTTTCCCAAAAACCTTAATCTCAATTGGTGCGCTTGCTCCACTCATTAATGTGCCCGTCGTATCCATTGGAGTAACCTCCAATCCTCTAATTGGTGGAATATTTTTTCTAATTATTTCTTCAATGTGAGAACTAGATAGTGCTCTTTCTCCCTTATCTTTAAGGCGAATAAGTATCATGGCTTCGTTGATCCCTCCGCCGAAATTCATTGAACCTCCTTTGTTCGCTGTTTCACTTTGGCCGATAAAACTCGTAGCGCTCGTTACACTATTACTAGTTTTGTTTAAAACAATGTCCTCCACTTGTTTTGTTGCATTATTGGTTTCTTCAAGCGATGAACCGATGGGCATTTTAATTTGCATAACAATCATGCTTTCATCGCTGGCCGGCATAAATTCTGTGCCAATAGAAGGAATTAACGCAACAGTTATTAATAGTAACCCAAGTGTAATTGACATTGTTTTTAAGCGATGATTTAACGCCCAACGTAAAAGTTTTTCGTAAGCATTTTTGATTTTGGCAAAACCCTTTTTCCCTGATGTCGCTCGGTAATCTTCGGCTTTTTCTCGATGTTTAAAAATTTTAGATGCGAGCATTGGCACTAAAGTTAGTGCAATAAATAAAGAACATGCCATGGCAAAAATAATAGTCAGAGATAAACCTCTCGCTAATTGTCCCGTAATACCTGTCCCCAGAGACATTGGCACAAACATGGCAATGGTAGTTAGTGTGGCAGCTGTAATTGCGGTACCTACCTCGTTAGCTCCGACTACAGCTGATTTTTTTCTATCACCAGTTTTTTCCAAATGACGATAAATGTTTTCAATAACCACAACAGCGTTATCAACTAACATTCCAACCCCCAAGGCTAATCCGCCCAAAGTCATTAGGTTTAAGGTATAGCCAGCAATATAAAGGGGGATAAAAGTGGCAATTAATGATAGGGGAATAGCTAGGCCAATGGCTAAGGTTGGACGCCAATTTCTTAAAAATAGAAATATTAAAAGGATAGCTAATAAACCGCCTATAACCGCACTTTGTGTAGTAGAGTCAGTTGAGCTTTTAATTATTTTGCTTTGATCCATCACAAGAATAAAATTTATATCAGAGGGTAAATGTTCTTGCAGTCTCGGTAGCTCTTTTTTAATGGCATCTGCAGTTTGCGAGGTATTAGCCCCAGACTGTTTATTTACTAACATTAAAACGCTATCTTTTTTATTTGTTCGGGAATAACTTCTCAATTCTTTGTGGGAATCAATGACCTCAGCTACATCTTTCAGGTAAACTGGAACGTTATTTTTACTGCTAATAACCGTATTCCTTATCCCTTCTAAATCTTCATATTCTCCGATTGTTCGCAAAGGAAATTCCTGCCTTCCTTCTTCTATAAATCCGCCGGATAAATTAACATTTTCACTTCGTAAGGTTTGAATAATTTGCATTTGAGTTAATCCGTAAGCATCTAACTGGGGTTTATTCAATTTAATCAAAATTTCTCTTTTTTGCCCGCCCAGCAATTCAACTGACGCCACTCCATCCAACCTTTCAATTTTATCTTTAATATTGTCTTCTAACAACTTTTTAAGCATTAATGGGCTTAAACTATCCGAAGTGACACCATATCCCATTACTGGCATTGCGCCAACATCCATTTTAATTATCAATGGCTTATTAGCGTCTGCCGGAAGATAATCTTCTATTAGACCGATTTTGTCTCTTATGTCTTGAGCGGCAAAGTCCACGTTAGTTCCACTGTTAAATTCAATTGTTACTGCCGATAATCCTTCCTGTGAAGAAGATTTAATTGATTTAACATCTTTAACGGTAGCAACCGTATCCTCGATTGGCTTAGTAAGTATGTCTTCAATGTCTTCAGAGGTCACTCCAGGATAAGAAGTAATTACTGAAACAATGGGGAACTCAATGTCTGGCAGCATGTCCAACCCTAGACGCGGAAGTGACATGAAACCAAAAATTACAATGATCAAAATAATCATTGATATCGTTACTGGCTTGTGAACTGAAAATTTAGGTAAACTCATAGGATTATTGATTTTTTATTGTTACTAAATCGCCGTCTTCAAGATTATAGTTTCCATTAACAATAACTTTCTCTCCGGCGGACAGCCCCCCTACAACCTTTAATTTATCTTCATCAATGACTTCAGTTTTGATAATTTTTATCTTAACTTTTGAATTTTCTACAACATAAACTTTTTCAGTGTTTTCTTCCTCAAATACTGCTGACTTAGGAATTACCAAAACGTCTTTTTGTTGATTAGTGATGATTTTTATATTAGCCACCATGCCGGCTTTAATTCTTCCGTCAGTATTTTCTAATTGAATTTTAACCGGGAACTTTTTGTTTACTGGATCAGCCACGGAGCTAACATAACAAACTTTTCCGATAAACTTTTCATCAGGATAGGCTGCCAAGCTAATCTCGGCTTTTTGTCCAATAAAGATTTTACCAATGTCGAATTCAGTTAAAGATAGTTCAATTTCTATATCTCTAGTATTCACGATTTCCGCCACTGGATTTCCGGCTATAGCCATTTCTCCCACCTCTATGTATTTTTTGTTGATTACGCCAGAGATAGGTGATGTAATTGTGGTATTGCCTAATTGCGCTTGCACGGAATCTATTTGTCCTTGAGCGGCGGCAATTTGCAGTTTAGCCCGCTTCTTAGCGCCGACCAAATTCGCTTCAGCCGACTCAAGTTGTTTTTCTGCATTGTCGTAAGCTGATTGGACCGCATCATTTCCTGTGGTTTTTCCTAATTTGGTATTAGTGATAGCTTGCTTAGAGCCAGACAGGGCAGTAATGTAAGATTCAATATTAACCCGAGCCGCATCAACTTCGGCTTTTTCTGAAGATAAAACCGCGTGTTTCCAATCTAAATCAGCTCTAACTTCGGTCAATAAATCCCTTACGGCCTGCAATGCTGGCACTATATCAACAAGTATTTGGTCAACTTTTTCTTGAGAAAAATTGATTGTAGCATTTTCAATCTGGCCTTTAACCCCTCCATTCAAGGGAATAATAAATTGTGAAATCCACTGACCGGCGTTTGGTTCTCCTAGAAGTAATTCAATCGCTTGTGATTTTTTTTCGGCTATGCGAAGAGCTTCTTGGTTTCCACTTGTTCTAAAATATTTATGTTGAAGATTGGTTACACTGATTATAGCATTAGTTCCCGTTAAAACCGCGCTTCGGGATGTGTTTAGGGCGTTCGTATAAGCATCGTCTATTGCTTGTTCGTTAGTCGCACTATTATTATTTAAAGATTTTTCTACATTAGCCAAAGCTACTTTTGCCGCTTCTACCGCGACTTCAGCTGCCTTTATATCTTGGTCCATTGAGGCCCTGGTATTAATTAAATTAGTCTGAGCGTTGTTATAGGCCACTCGCAAGGTTTGATCCTGCTCTAATTGAATGATAGTTTGCCCGGCGCTAACCCAATCTCCCTCCTTAAAGTAAATGCCTACAACCTTGCCCGTCATTTTAGGACTGACTTTTGCTTTGTCTGAAGGTTTGGTCACGGCAGAGGTGGAAATGCTCTGAGTAATATTCTCTAAAGATATTTTTTTAGTTTGGACAACAACTGCTTCTTTGTTAGAGACATTTGTTGTGCCAGTGGAGGAACCATTTAATATATTAGCTTGCGAGAAATTGCTGTCTCTTGTTTTAGAAAATGCACTAGATATAATTATCAGTCCAGTGACTATAATGATGCCAAATAGTATTCTTCTGTATATTTTGTTTTTAGTTAAATTCTTCATAATTTTTTATTTATTATTATTGTGAATCTTCTGAATTTTTTGTAAAATTTCTATGAGATTTTTTTGTTCTTTGCAATTAAGCCTTATTAGAGTTTTTTTCATTTGGATAGAAGCCTTTTCAATCTCCTTTTTGTACATTTTTTGACCTTTGGGGGTAATAGATAGACGAACAGTTCTTCTGTCATTCTTGTCAAGACACCGTTCTAGCATTCCAAGTTTTACCAACCTGCTAACAAGGGGAGTTACCGAAGACGGAGTTATCGATAAAAACTTAGCAATTTCACTCATTAGCGGTTTTTTGTTATCTTTTATATATCCAAGAGTCTCAACTTGTAAAAAAGAGAAGAAATCAAGACAGTTTTTTTCTTCTAATTGTTTATAAATTAAACGACTCGTCTCAAAAAAAAGCGAAATGATTTTTTTGATTGTCGTCTTGTCTTCCATATATTTAATGTATCAAATTATTAGATAATCTAAATATACATGAAGGCAAAAATTTGTCAAGTCATTGTTGTGGAAAATGGGAATATACGATAAACTTATAGTAAAGCAATGTGGCAAAGAGGCAGATAGTTAAACTTCTTTACAAAAAATGAAGTTTTGTTAAAGTGTAAACACAAAGGTCGATTTTTAACAATTAAACTAACAATAAAATTATGTCATTAGTTCCTTGGAAACCCTTCTCTGATCTGGACAACTTTTTTAATAATGATGATTGGCTTTTGCCTGTATTCCCTCGCACTGATATTAGCAAACCGGCAATGGATATTTATGAAACCAATAAAAATGTCGTTGCTAAAGTCAATGTTCCAGATTTTGATCCTGAAAAAATCGATGTGTCAGTTGAAGACGGTATTTTAAGGGTAAGCGGCAAGATTGATGAAGAAAAAGAAGAAAAAGAAAAAGGATATTGGCGAAAAGAAATCCGAAAAGGTTCATTTGAAAGAATGGTGCGTTTGCCTGTCGCAGTGAAAGAAAATGAAATTGATGCTGTTTACAAAAAAGGCGTTCTTAAAATAACAATGCCAAAAGCCAAAACAGAGACAAAGCGCAAAGTCCAGATAAAGGTAAAAGAAAAATAAAATAAAATAAAAACCCCTCACAGGCCCGCTTTTCTTGGCTTGTTGGGGGATTTTTATTTTTCTTTAAAAATTTCCTCGTTTATTAAAAAGATATTAGATAATTTGTATAATGGAATTTTATAGAAACTATCTTGTCCACTAATCTTTTAGATATAATTTGCTTAGAAGCATTTAATCGATCAATCTAAACAAAATTTATAACACAAAATTTATTATTTCTAAATTACTTAGAGTAGGGTATCCCTAGGTGACTATGACAGAATTTTAGTTATCCACAAGCGAATTGAAGTAATGATAATATTCACTGTTTAAAATTTTTCGACAAAAAATAAATTTTTTAGCCAACTACTTTTCTTTACATTATGGAAATAATATTGTATCATAATTATAGATAGTGATTACTCTATGCATACATACCGTTATTCTAATATATACTATCTATGTCAACAGAGATCTCAAAATAAAGAAAAATATAAAAAGGTTAAGAAAACAAAAGGGCTTGTCGCAAGACCGGCTCTCTAATTTAGCGGATACTTCTTGTAACACGATGATGAAACTTGAGTCAGCCGATATCACTAATCCCTCAATTGATACGCTACAAAAAAAGATAACAAGATTCTTCTAGTTAAACTTCAGTATGATAAAATAAATGATTTCCCCTGGAAGAGAAGTTAATGTAGATGAATCTATCGCTGAAGGCATTGGAAGAAAATGTTACGAGGAAACTAGTTATAGAATTAAGGTTGATTTTGCAAAATCTATATATAGGAAAATCAAATTTTTATTGCTTTAAACAATTTCGTCATTAAATCAATTTGATATATCCAGCCAAACTTTTATCTAAAAAGCAAAATAAAGAAGTTATTGATTCTTCAGAACCAAATGAAATTGAAGAAGTAGAATAGGTACTTTTGCAAGAGGTTAATGAAAAAAATGTTATCATATTATGTATCTAGTAATTAAATTATTAAAAAATTAATACATCTTTTTTCATGGCCAATGATGTGGAAGAAATAAAATCAAAGCTTGATATTGTAGAGCTTATCTCAGAATACGTGCAATTGAAAGCTAGCGGTGTTAATTTTAAGGGATTATGTCCTTTCCATAATGAGAAAACACCATCTTTTTTAGTTTCTCCCGAGCGACAAATATGGCATTGTTTTGGGTGCGGGAAAGGAGGCGATATATTTGGTTTCATTCAAGAGATAGAAGGAGTTGATTTCCCAGAAGCATTAAGAATTTTAGCAGAAAAGGCAGGAGTTCAAATTAAAAGCTATGACAGTCATAATATTAGCCAGCGTACTAAATTGCTAGATATTTCTAGTTTAAGTGCTAAATTTTATCATAAAATTTTATTAGATTCTCCTTTAGCTGAATCTGCCAGAAAATATCTTCAAAAAAGAGGAATTAAAAAAGAAATTATTACAGAATTTCAATTAGGCTTTAGTCCTGATAAATGGGATACCCTTTTAAAATTTTTACTTAAAAGAGGCTACAAAGAACAAGAAATTGAATCAGCTGGTTTGATTATTAAAAAACAACAAGGCTCTGGATATTATGACCGTTTTCGTAATCGTCTTATGTTCCCGATTTGCAATACCCATGGGCAGGTAGTTGGTTTTACCGCGAGAGTGTTACCATCAAAGGAAAAGGCTAGAAACGAGAAAGAAGAAAAGGCTGCTAAATACATAAATACGCCGGAAACAGAGATTTACAATAAAAGGCAAATTCTTTATGGTCTAGACAAAGCTAAATTAGAAGCCAAATTACAAAATTATTTTATTCTGGTAGAAGGCAATATGGATGTTTTGTCTTGCCATCAAGCTAACAATAAAAATACAGTTTGTACCTCTGGTACTGCGTTAACGATAGAACAGGTTAAATTGTTGAAACGATATACTCCTAACATTTTTTTGGCCTTTGATATCGACTCCGCAGGGCAAACAGCAACTAAGAGGGGAGTAGATATACTATTGAATCAAGGATTGAATGTTAAAATAATTGATTTGAAAGATTACAAAGACCCAGATGAATTTATTCAAAAAAATCATAAAGAATGGGCTATAGTTTCAAAAACTCCAATGCCAATAATGGAGTACTATTTTTCCTCTGCTTTTAATAAATACAGAAAAAATAAAGAGTTTTTGACTGTTGAGGCTAAAAAAGAAATTACTAAAAGTTTTTTGCCAGTCATAGCTAAACTAGGAGATTCTGTTGAACAGGGTTTATGGACAAGAAGATTGGCTGATGAGCTCTCAGTTTCTGAAATTTTTTTACTTGATGCATTAAAAAAGATTAAAATACCTAAAATCTATAATGCTACTGATACAAAGAAAAAAGACGTTAATGTAGGAAAAATTTCATTAGAACAACAATCAGCAGAAAGATTATTAGGCCTTATTTTAAAATATCCAAAATTAGGAGAAGATTTCTTAAAAAAACAAAGTTTGCCTTTGGATATATTTCCATCTGTTCAAACTCAAAATATTGCTAAACTTGTAAGAGATTACTATCGTCGCCAAAAGAAAATTGATGCCAAGAAGATAAAGAGCAAAATAAAAGAAATGGAGTTGGTCAATTACTATGAGCTTCTCTTATTCTTGGTAGAAAAGGAATTTAGTGAAACTAGTTTGTTAGACGTTGCTCAGGATATTTCTTCTTTTTTCTTTATTTTGAAAAAGAAGTATTTAAAAAATAAGATGAGAGAAGCTTTGGTAGAATTAAAAGAAGCTGAAAAAAATAAAAATAAAAGTTTAACTGAAAAAATAAGCAAAGAAATAACAAAATTATCTCGCGATTTAGCAG
>CAZTWG010000007.1:0-15045 GCA_964617525.1 uncultured Gammaproteobacteria bacterium | reverse complement strand
GTTATCTTCGCTTGGGAATAATTTTTCTATAGGATACATATTTGGCAGAGAATAACCTGAATAATCCATTCCTGCCCAAGAGACATCGCGACTAATATATTCATTTTTGTTTAAAACGCTTGGATTGGGATTAGAAACAACATGTCCACACTGAGCTTGCTTGCCAGAGCCAATTAATTCGTCACAACGAATCCATGAATCACAAACTGGACGATATTCATCAATAGAACTATCCCAAACAGAACGATATCCCGAACACTGTAACCATTCACCACAAACCCTATCTCGTCTTACCTTAAGAACTACATTACTATCTCCTTCATTGTCACTTTGAGGATTCACAACACTTTGTGCTGGGACCGAAGTATCTCCTTGAGCTTCGCTTAATGCGTAAGTGTAAGCTGAATCATATTGCTTCCCCGAAAAGGAAGTATTGTTAAATAATACACAGCCATCTTTTATTCCAACCATTCCATTACAAGAAGTTTCATCTATATTTCCGTCGCTCAAATAATAATAACTGCCTTTAGGGGAATTCTTTTCTATTAAGGAAATATTATCTATCATCATGTCCACCTTACCACCATTAACGTAAGGAGCTAAAATGCTAGCATACACTGCATCTGTAGGAGCTTTCAATGTAACAGTATGTTTTATCCATTTTCCGTCCGTAGACCCTTTTTGTTCAGAAATAATAATGCCCCATGGCCAAGTAGGGCCACTATAGGACGTGCTATCAGTATAAGCAAGATAAATTTTGCTGTTACCAGAAGAATCATCTGTTGCCTTTATCCAAGCTGAAAGTTCATAAGTAGAACCTGGCTGTATTTTTATATACTGCCTGCCAGCTGAAAAAGAATCCATATCCATGGATTGATTAACTCTCCAACAACTACCACTTAAACAACCATCTGTTACTAACGAAAATGAGTTTTCAGGGTCAGCGTATGGAGTCCAGCCATCAGGAATATTATCCTCATTCTTATCTAATTCAAAACCACCGTTTAAAACTAAATTTTGTTCAACTGGATTGATAAACCGAGTGCATCCATTCTGACTTTCAGGACAAATACCTACAATTCCTTCATATAAAGAATCTTTATTTGTGCGAATGCCATAAACTGACCCATATGGTTGATAGGCAAAACCGTTCTCTGTATAGCAAGGATTTTTAGTTCCTTTTTTAAACCAACCATTTTTGTTTTCTCCGCCAACAAAAACATTTTCACGATATTCACAGACATTATCAGTCGGCTCCTTAAAATATACTTGTCCTTCATATTCTTGACATCCCTCTCCCTCTATATCGCATAAGGTAGATTGCAATTTATATAAATCCGGATTATTTAACAAATAAACATCTGTGAAATCAATTGCTTCTTGGTTAGAATCAAGTTCGGGCAAACCAAATCTTTGGCATCCTTTATCTTCTGGCAGACAGCTCTTGCTTGTATCATAAACTCTATAAATTAAGTTATCAGATGGAATAATAATTTCATCTCCCTGAGGAGACCCGCTATTGAATTCCTCACTAAAAGGAGAAGTTGAATTCTGGGTATCAATCATAGCTTCGCACCCAACTTCTTTTTCTGGACAAAGATTGCTAAATGACTTTAGATAATGAGCGTCTTGGAATCTGTCACGATATGCCTGGCAACCAAGCATATAGCCCAACGATACATTTCCCTCATCGTCAATATCGCATACCTCTGGAGTATTCCAAGAATCCTTAATTAAATAAACATTATCTTGAATTTCATTAAGAGTAATGTTGTCTAAATAAAATTGATTTGGGCCTTGAATTATTAATTTTTCATCATTCTCTGGATTTCTATTAAAATAAATTGAACCAAATCTTATTTCCTGCCAATCATTAGAAGTAACTGAAATGTTATGAGGTTCACTCGTGATAAAATACAAATCATTTCCGAAAGAAGCTATATAGTTTCCACTACCTTTAACCCAGAGAGATAGAGAGTAAGCCTTTCCCTTTTGAACCAAACCATCTACTGGCCTTTTGGCAAGATTAGCGTTTGCTTTTATTGAATTACCCAAATAGCTAATTGATTCATAACTAATTTCAACATTTTCCCATGGTTCAGAACTAGAAATAAATTTATCTAAAAATAGATTTTTTATATTTCCATAAGTAGACCCTTTATACTCCCTACAACCCATATCACTGGCATTACACACTTCCGCCTCCGCGCCAATCGCCATTTCAATCGAGTTGTCTATTACCCGACGATACGGGCTACAATCCGTTGAACATGTAGTAGTGTTTTTGTAGAGACGATAATAAACGTTGCCCATAGCATCATAAAACTGTCTACAATGAGGATTGTCTAAATTATCTTCGTCGCACAACCCCCACTCTGAATTTGGATTTTGACTAACTTGAGCTGGTCCTCCCAAAGATGAATCAGCTTCTAAATAATATTTTTTTAGTTGGTACCCACTTGTATCTTCTCCAACCCAAGTATAATAATACTGACAAGTATCAGCTGAAGCAGGAGAGATTTGGTTGCCAGAAGAATTCACAATTGCCATGCCCTGAGCATTAGTTTTAATGCATTGGCGTAAATATGTATAATATTCTCTGCCCTCACCTCCGTCAGAAACTGCGTCTAGATTCGTAAACTCCTCACAACCAGGGGCAGAACACTTTTGAGCTGTTGACGGGATTAAATGAACTAATCTCTTGTCCTGATTATTCTCAAAATTCGTAGGCATTTCTTCGAAAGTTTCATAACCAACACAAGAGTAAGGACATAAATCTGAATCATTAACCAACGCTGGGATATCAGACATATTATTATCAACAGGAGAATAAAGCTCGCAACCAACATTTTCTAGACTACACTTTTGAACAAAATTTTCACAATCAACATCATCATTATTTTCGTCGCTATCATAGCAATTCATCCACCCCATAGCACTTTTTAAATAAGTAATTCCCTTAGAACCATATTCTCTGTAAGATGAATTCATGGGTTCGTTTCTAAGTTGCATTGTGTCAACATAAACATTGCCAGTAAAACTAGGAGAATCAAAAGCAAAAACCTCAATATGGTCAATAATTTTTTCTTTATCAGAAGATAAGGATACAGAAACATATTTCCAGTTATTATCATTAAAATCAATCGGAGATACTATTTCATCTTTGTCAGAACAATTATTATCGTAGCAAATTTGCACCTTCATATTAGGACTAGAGGACACAGTATCATTCCTCCTATAATATCCAGAGACTACGAAATCGCCTTGCGATGGGATGTTATAAATAGACTGACTTAATTGGCAATCCACTGCTGTTTCAGTATTTTGAATCTGCACCACATTGCTACCATTTTGTGCTCTAGATAAAGGAGTAATCTGCTGGACTGGACCATTGACCTGCCAACCAATAGGAATATCCTCATCTTTAGAAGGCAACTCAAAGCTTCCGTTAGACAAAAAGTTAACTCCCATCCCTGGCTTAGTTCTAATATATTGAGAACAGCCCTCGTTAGACTCTTGGCATTCCTTAATCTGGTCACTGAAAAAGGCTACATTTCTTAATTCTGGCATCTCCAAAGAGCAAGAAATCCCCCCCATTGCAACCAAACAATTCCCCAAACCATCTGGGCAACCATTATCTCCGTCACAAGCACAGTCACACCCATTAGAAGCATTACATACGTCTCCTAAATAACAAGTATATTGCCGCCAACCAGGAGACGTGCAAGCCCAATCACCACCTACTCCTGAATATGTTTGGTCCCACCTTGAACAATACCACTTACAGCCCACGTTACTAGCGCTACAATTATCAAAATCTAAAGTATTGGAAAGATAAGAAGAAATCTCTTTACTACTCTTTTGAACATAGGAAGTGCAGGTATTATACTGAGAATCACATTCATTGCCTCCAAAGCGCCAAACATTCTTTTCGCGAGTGCAATAGGACCAAGTATCACATTGATTGCTTTCTGTCTCGTTAATACATGTTTTTAAATCTAAACAGGATTCTTGGCGAAAAGAACTATCACGCAAAGGAACAGCCGAATAACCTGTTATTTCACACAAATAACTAGGAGCTTTCAAAACCCAGTTAGGGTCAACTAAATTACAAAATTCACTTTCTCCCGTGTCAGAAGTGCCACAAATGCCATCTTCTCCCCTTTTGTCAAATCCATCTACTACGTCAGACAAGGTCACTCCACTACTAGTATGTGGCCCTTCCATAATTATTTCACTAGCAATTTGCGCACCTAAGGGCAGAATGCCAATCAGCCGTAATTTTTGAATATGATTCTTTGATAGCAAACCGCTTTTGTCTCCACGTATACCCAAACGTTCATCCTGATTAAGAAGACCATTTGCCATAGCTTCTTGAATGGTCATTCTTTCTTCTACTGCCCGAGCTAATTTATTGTCTAACAAACAATTAAATTGAGATTTATACTTTTGGTCAGTTCCGGTAGGACAAACCGCGAATTCATCGTAAATTGTCATTTCATTACTGCTTTGATTAATAGGAATTACTTTTATATCGCTTAAAATAGATGTTGTGTCTGGATTTGGTGTTTCGTCCTCATCGCTAGTAGTAGTAACCCTACTACTGTCAGCAGCAGGGTTAAGCCCTTCAATAAAAACTTTAGCATATTGAGTTAAAAAAGTATTGACAAAAACTCCGAGAGCATCAGCTAAAGCCACGCCCGTATAAGTATTAAAACTAGCTGTCCCGGCTTTTACAGATTCTCGCGCCTTTTCATTCACAAAAGTAGAAGGTAGCTTAACGATGCCAGAAACTTTTGAGGTCACTGCATTCATTGAGCCTTGGATATCTCTGAAAGTTTTACTCTTTTCAATCGCATCCGTCTGTTTTTCAAATAATTTGCTTTTTAACTCCATCTGTATACCCATAGGATTACTTTCTGGATTGAACATATTACTAGCATCTTCTAATGGATCCAAGTCAGGCATACCTTGTTGTGCCTCCCAATTCTCAGTAACCTGAGTTATCATATCATAAAGAGTCGTCGCCCATTCTATTAATTGCTTTGTATATTTATTAACTCTTTTGATACGATTATAGCATTCTGATTTAGATTCTTCTGAAGCTTTACATAAATCAGCTCCACCAATATCACATATAAGAACACATTTATTTTCATCACACACATCACTTGGGCTCTTCCTAGAACATTCTGAACTCGTTTTATTTAAATATTTTAAACCTAACGTATTTAAACCAACTCCAGTTCCGTCCCCCCATATACTTATACTTGCCGTTGTTTCCTTTGGGTCTAATTTTTTCTTTAAATCTTTAAAAGCGGCAGCTGCTGTCTGGTTTATAGGGGCTTTTGGATCTAATTCAGGCGCCTCTTCACCTGGAGCAAGTTCTATAACTTTTTCATCATGCCTTAGGGCTGACAAAATATCCTCAAATTCATTAGTATATTTATGTAATTGAGCTCCAACTCCTATATAACCTTCTTCGTAGAAATAAAAAACATTTCCTAACCCACAATTAATCGCTCCTGCAGGACATTGCAAAACATCTTTGCCATCCCCAGGACAAATATCCAATTTACCATCTAAAATATGTTTCATCCCTTCAGTTAGAATTGGATCACCTTGGATTATGGTGCTAATACTAGAGCGCTGTTTCGCAACTTTTCCTTCTTTCACGTCAGCAGAAAATTCAAATAGTTTCTTTTTGCTAGCATCTTTAAGATTCTTTTTAATCTGAGTAAAAGAACATTTTGGCTCTTTTGCCCATTTCATTTTGTTATAATTTGGGTCTAATGTCGCTAACATATTAAATTTGACCGTTGGATCTAAGGTATCGCAAAGACTCTGCCCCAAAAAATTACCCGCCACAGAATCAACAAATTCTCCCAACATTTGGTCTCCCGCTTTTTTATAAAAATCTGGATCAGTTAAAAATGCTGGTTTTTTGCCTACATCACCAGTTGCTAGCCATTCACCAGATTGTTTGGCGGCTTGTTGTAAGAAAAAATTTAAAGAGTTTCTATAAGCAACAGCCCCACCTTTATCCCATGCCCATTTAACTGCATCCCGAACGGTCTTAACTGTATCATTAACAATAAATTGAGCTTGAGCCCTTCCAGGTAAAAACAAAAAAGAAGAAACAATTAATATAAGCATTATTGATGAAATTGCTCCTTTCGTAAAAATATTATTTAATTTCTTAAACTTCATGTTTTAATATTTTAAGTTTTCCAAAAACATTGCTTTTAACGTATCATCATCTATTTGTTCTAACATCAAAGCATCAACTCCTTCATCTATCAGAGATTGCCTTAATAAAGAAATATCAACCTCAGGAGAAGATGGCAACCCTAAATCCTGCGGGTCAATTCCTGTTTCTTCTTTAGTATTATTATATAACTTTTTCAACTCATTGTCATCAATATTGTCTAGAATTTCTTTATCTATTCCCGCTTGAATTAAAAAATTTCGAATATCTTCTGAGGAAAATTGTTCGTTCTCAGTAACTTGAGGCATAGAATCTTCTGATAAATTGCTTTCTGTATCCTTGCCCTGACGATAAGGCGTTGAAAAAGAATTTAATGGGTCACTACCAGCTTCTACCTCCTCTGCATCAGAGAAAGCGTCGCTATCAGAATCTTCAATATATGGAGATGTTTTATGGACATAAACTTCGTCATAATCAGAAAGACCGTCTTTGTCCGTGTCTTCTTGTTTAGCCTGTTCTGACAAAACAGATAAAATCTCTTCTTGCGTTAATGTCATTTTTTTCTCTGTATTAGATTTTTTAAAACCTCTAAACGGACCATAAATCGTTCCCCTAATCTGTAAAAAACCTAAAACCAAGATAAACAAAGACAGCGCTGACAAAAAAGATAATGACAAAATTTTAGATTTATTAGGCATATATTTTAAATTAATTTATTTTGCTCGCAAGTTGTATCCATTGTTCAATTGATAATTCTTGCGCTCTAACTTTTTCATTCAACCCAATTTCTCTAAAAATATTTAAAAAAAATTCTTTTTTTCCGGGGATAAAATAATTCATTTGATTATTAATTATTGTTTGTTTTTTATTGTTTGTTTTTTGTTTTTTGTATTTTATATCCTGCATTATAACATTTTTAGATAAATTGTTAAGTAAATATTTCCGCTTAGAAGAAAAGCCAGCTTTAATAAGTCGGAAAAAATTATTTTCAATTTCTTTTTTAACCTTACATTCTTTTGGCTCTATTTTTAGCACAGTTGAATCTACTCTAGGTTGTGGCCAAAAATTACTTCTATTAATATCAAAAACAACATTTACTCGGCTATAAAATTGGATTGATAAAGACAAAAGAGACATATAGGGAGGTTGAGCAATTATCCTTTGAGCAACTTCTTTTTGAACCACCACTACAATTGATTCTAATTTATCTTTCTCTGTCATTAAAATTCTTAAAATTCTACCAACAATATTAAAAGGCAAGCTAGCCACTACCTTATATTTCTTTCCTTTTAGACTCAAGTCTGGAATCCCATCTAAAATACTAGCTCTAACTATTTCTATATTCTTATGTTTTCTTAAACGCTCTTTCAATATCTGGGCTAACTTTTGGTCAATTTCAACTACAATTATTTTTTTGCATTTGTTAACAATTTCTTCTGTTAACGCTCCTAGACCTGGACCTATTTCTAGAATAATATCTTCCCTATCTATCTTAGCTACATCTATAATCCGTTCAATAATCTTAGGATTAATTAAAAAATTTTGCCCCCGACGACGCAAAGGGACAAAATTATACTGCTTGCAAGTAGATTTAGTTTCTTTTAGAACACTCATTATTATATATAAAATACGCAACGCAAATTAATTGTTGATTATTAGTTGTCGATTGTTGACTGCTTTCGGATTTTTAACAATCAACAATTCTGGTTTGATATCTAAGCATTAATATTTTTGTTCGTTATATAGTGTTCTGACTCATTAATAATCAAATAACCATATTAATTAATTTGTCAGGGATAAAAATTACTTTTTTAATTTCTTTTCCTTGTAAATATTTCTGGATTTGAGGCATTGAAGAAACATTTTTTTCAGCTTGTTCCTGGGAAAGCCCAATTTTAGTCTTAAACCTACCCCTAATTCTACCATTAACCTGCACAACAAATTCAATTTTTTTATTTTTAGCCAACTGACAATCAAACCTTGGCCAAGATTTCAAAAAAATACTTTGTACTGACGAATCAATTTTTTGTAACTGCTCCTCACTAAAAACAGGGACAAATGGGGATAAAAGAACAAGAAAAATTTCAAGATCATCTTGGTTTATCTTACCCTTTTTTGCTTTTATTTTATTTAAAAATTCCATTAAACAAGCAATAGCTGTATTATATCTTAAATTTTTAATATCTTCAGTTACTTTTTTTATTGTTTGATGTAGTAAAGGTTTTATATCATTATTATGTATTGCTTCTGGATGCTCTTTTTGGGAAGATGTCCAAGAATCAATATAATCCTCTATTTTTTCCAAAAATCTTTTTATACCCATTAGCGCTTGGTCATTCCATGCCATAGTTCCCTCAAAGGGTCCAATAAACATTAGATACATTCTTAAAATATCTGACCCATATTTATCAAACCTTCCTATTACTTCTTCTGGGGCAATCCCATTACCTTTAGATTTACTCATCCTTTGGTTATCTGGGCCAAGAATTACTCCATGAGACACTCTTTTTTGATATGGCTCTAGATTCTCTTTTGGCACAACATTGATGTCCCATAGAAATTGATAAATAAAACGAGAATATAGAAGATGAAGAGTATTATGTTCATCTCCTCCAATATAAATATCAACTGGAAGCCATTTTTTCATTTTTTCTTTGCTAGCTAACATCTTTTTATTCTTGGGGTCAGTATATCTTAAAAAATACCAATCTGAACCCGCCCAATTCGGCATAGTATCTGTTTCTCTTTTCGCTGGACCTCCACATTTAGGACAAACAGTTTTAACCCATTCTTCAATTTCAGCCAAAGGGCTTTCTCCTGTATTGGTTGGTTCATAATGTTCTATCTCTGGAAGTTTTATGGGCAGGTCTTCTTCTTTAACGGGTTGCCATCCACATTTAGGACAATAAATCATTGGAATTGGTTCACCCCAATAATGTTGACGAGAAAAAATCCAATCCCTTAAATGATAATTTTTAGCTCTTTTACCTATCTTTTTCTCTTCCAACCAATTGATCATTTTTTCAAAAGCATCGTCTGGGCTCAAACCATTAATTGGTTCAGAATTTACAATTTTTCCGTTTGAAATATCGGTATAAGCACATTTTTTAAAATCCCAATTCGTTGAAGGTTGAATTACGGGAATTATCTCTAAACCAAATTTTTGAGCAAACTCCCAATCCCTTTGGTCATGAGCAGGAACAGACATAATAGCTCCAGTCCCATATGAAATTAAAACAAAATCAGATATCCAAATAGGAATTTCCTTACTATTTACAGGATTAATTGCATAAAATCCACTAAAAACTCCTGTTTTTTCTTTAGCTAAATCTGTTCTTTCTAAATCGGATTTATTTTTGCTTTTAGTTATATACTCTTTTATTTTTTCTTTAATAGTAGAATTAATAGAATCGCTATCTAAAAATTTATTAATCAAAGGATGTTCTGGGGCTAAAACCATAAAAGTCGCTCCCCATAATGTATCTGGACGAGTTGTAAATATTTTTAAATCCTCTTCTTTTCTGTTAGTTTTAATTTTAAAGATAACTTCCGCCCCATTACTTTTCCCAATCCAATTTATCTGCGCTGTTCTAACTTTTTTGATAAAATCTGTTTGAGATAAACCATCGATTAATCTGTCTGCGTAATCTGTAATCCTTACAATCCACTGAGAAATATTTCTACGCGAAACTTCAGCTCCGCATCTTTCACATTTATTATTCACTACCTCTTCGTTAGCTAACCCTATTTTACATTTAGGACACCAATTAATAGGCATTTCCTTTTTGTATGTTAATCCCCTTTTGAATAATTCAACAAAAATCCACTGAGTCCATTTATAATAATCAGGGTCAGTGGTGTTGACTTCTATCTCCCAGTCAAATGAAAGTTGCAGTTCTTTCATCTGGTCTTTAAATCTATTCGTATTCTTTTTAGTTATTTGACGAGGATTAGCTTTGGTCTTAATGGCATAATTTTCAGTTGGCAAACCAAAGGCATCCCAACCCATGGGGAAAAGTACTCTTTTCCCTTGCATTCTTTGAAAGCGCGCATAAATATCAGCTCCAACAAAAGCAAAAGCATGCCCAAGATGTAAACCATCCCCAGATGGATAAGGAAATTCAACTAAAATATACTTTTTTTCTTGGTCTGTTTGTTCTGATGTGTGATAAACCCCCAACTTATCCCAAATTTTAAACCATTTCGCGTTTAAATTCAGATGTTGATAACTCATACTTGATTTTTTTACAATTTTAGGCATAATAATTATTATCATACAAAAAAAAATCGTTTTATGCAAGATAAACTATTACGACAAATTGTCAGGCATAGTATCAAAGCTTTAAAGGGAAGCATTCTTCGTGTTATTTATTTTGGACATTTTCTATCTAAAACCTTTAAAAAATTACAACCAGGAAAACAACTGCCTATCATCATGGCTGTTTTATTTTTTGTGTTATTTTCTTACTCTCAAACAATAAATCAAAGTAATAATATTATTTTTTCCGAAGATACTAACGAAAACATTCATTTAGATATAATCTCCTCTGAGCAAGATTTAGAGGAAGAAAATCATGATTTCCAAATCGCCACTCTATTAAGAGAAGAAGGGGCTCCATCTGAAATTCCGCTAACCTTAAATAATACTGCTTTAGTTGCTTCCAACAATGAAGTCAATAAAAATATTTTACCCACCAGAACTAAAATTGAATACTATATAGTCAAACCTAATGATAATCCTTGGAATATTGCTGAAAAATTCGGCCTAAGTGTTTGGACCATACTTTGGGCAAATGATTTAACTTATTGGCGAGCCAATATTCAACCTGGAGACAAATTAATAATTCTACCCGTAGATGGAATTTTACATAAAATAAAAAAGGACGAAAAACTTTTGCAAATTGCAAAAAAATACAAAGCAGATAGCGAAAAAATAATTGAATTTAACAACCTTATTAATCCCGATAATTTACAAGTAGGGGAAACACTAATTATCCCTGAAGCCTCACCTTTGCCAAAATTAAAACCAGTTTACAAACCAAGAGCAACAACCTCTCTATCTACAGCCACTGAAAAAAGTAATTGTAGTTATACAGATTGGAGATATAAACGTTGTTGTGCATCATGTAAACGTTACTACACGAAACCAGGACAATGCACTGATTGGGTGGCCTATAAATGGGCGACTGAATTGGGTCAATGTGTAGGTCCAAATAATTGGGGAAATGCTAGAACATGGCTACAAAACGCTAGAAACGATGGGTTCAGAACAGGATTAACTCTAAACAAGGGCGACGAAGGGTCAATAGTGGTTTTGAGATGTAATAATTGGTATGGACATGTCGCTTATATAGAAAAATTTGACAATGACTATGTTTATTTCTCGGAAATGAACGGCCCGTCAAATCCAAGTTGGACACAAAAACCAGTTACCAGAAGATTAAAAAGAACAACTGCGTGGCAAAGCACGTCTCAAGGTAGATGGCAAATAGTAGGGTACATATATCCAAAGCGTTAGAGCGTGAGAGTATAATAACATCAGAGCATAAAAAAATAATCTAATTGAAAACTCGGCCCCCAAGTAAAAAAAATACAGGTTTCCCTGTATTTTTCTCATTTGTTTAAACACTGAGCGTCCAAACATTTATTGCTTAGGAACTCAGTCCCCAGGTAGCTTCAACTTGTTCTTATGTTCCCATGACTTTGTCTGCGCGCAAGTAAGTGCGATAGCCAACGCATCGGCGGCATCATCTGGACGTGGAATACTTTTTAGTTTCAAAACATTTTTCACCATTTGTTGAATTTGACTTTTAGAAGCCCTGCCATAGCCAGTTAAAGCTTGCTTGACTTGTAAAGGAGTAAAATCCAAAACCTCAATATCTTTAATCGCAGCTGCCAAAACAATAACCCCTCTAGCTTGGCTAACCTTAATAGCAGTCTTAACATTCTTGGCAAAAAAAATACTTTCTACAGCTATCTTGTCTGGATTATATTTTTCTATTATCTCTTTAATCTTCTCGTAAACAATTAATAATCTTTTAGAAAAAATATCTTTAGAGGAAGATAAAATACACCCATAATCGAGCAAAGATATTAGTTTAGTTTGAGCATCAACATCAATAATAGCATATCCAGTAATCGCGTACCCTGGGTCAACTCCTAGAATAATCATAAAATATTAAAACATTTAAACAAATTAACAGAACAACACAACAAAACTAAATTGACCAATTGTTAATTATTGATTGCTGTTATCAATTGCTAGCTATTTGTGGATTTTTAAACAATCAGCAACCAGCAATTTTCACTTTTATCATTTGGGTATTAGGAATTTTCATTCCATATTCTAATAATTTCTATCTAATGTTGGTATAATAGTCTTGAACATCAGGGTCATTTTCCAGTTCTTCGAAAATAGTGGCAACCTTTTGTCTCTTAGATTCATCAATGCTGATTAATTCTTTCGCTATCCATTCTATTCCCACGCTTTCTGTTTCTAACCCATCTTTTTCAACAACTTCCTTAAGCTTTTGTAAATTATTAAGACTTGTATAGATAACCAATTCCCGCCCATCTTCTTTAAAATCTTCTGCGCCTGACTCAATAATCTTTAATTGCCACTCCTCCTTGTTTTTTTCAATCAAATCAGAGTTTATACGAATAACCCCTAAACGATTAAACATCCAAAGAACTGAATTTTTGCCAGCCAAGCTCCCTCCATGTTTGTTGAAAATAATTCTAAGACTAGTGGCAATCCTGTTTTTGTTATCTGTTAAGACTTCTACAATAAAAGCAGTGCCTCCAGGCCCAAATGCCTCATAGGTTATTTCCTCTATCTTCTTGCCTTTTATTTCTCCCGTACCTCTTTTAATTGCTCTTTCTATATTATCTTTGGGTAAATTTGCCTTTTTTGCTCTCTCTACAACTAAACGAAGTTTAAAGTTAGAATCTAAATCACCACCACCCTCTCTAGCTGCAATAATAATAGCTTGGCCGAGTTTGGTAAACAAGGCACTTCTTTTGGCATCTAAAGCCCCCTTAGAATGTTTTACTTTTGACCATTTAGAATGTCCACTCATATATAGTATATTAACATTTTAAATAGACAAAGTAAAATGTTAATGATAAAATGAAGTAATGCTTAACTTTGTTTATAAAATTTATAATTCCATATCTAAAAGGCGATGGTTGCTTTATTTTATAATATTCACCATTGCTTTTATTATTTTTCTTTATGTTTTAGCTCCACCGACATTACTATGTCCCGACGGATTTTATCATACTAAAATGGCACTACTCATAAAAGAAAGCGGTGTTGTTAAAAATTTCCCATGGACTCAATTTACCACTTATAAAAATCTATTTGTTGACCATCATTTTGGATATCATTTTTTACTTCTACCATTTTTAAGCATTCCAACTCCTAAAAATCTTGACGCTCTATCTACGCAAATAGACCCCTTGCTGAAAGTAAAGCTAGCTAGCGCTTTCTTCGCAGGTCTAGCTATTTTAGCAATCTATTGGTTACTCCGCCGATTTAAGGCTAAAATACCTATTTTTTGGGCATTAAGCAGTTTGCTTATAATGAATTTTTTAAATCGAATGTCCCTTAGCCGGAGTCCAGCGCTCTCTCTGGTTATTTTAATTTTAGGTTTTTATCTTATTGTCAAAAAAAAATATTTAGGTGTTTTTATAATTTCCCTTCTTTACGTTTGGTTTTATGGGGGATGGCCTTTAATGTTTATTTGCGTGCTTATTTATTGTTTTTCATATGCTATAAAAAAATTAATTAACAAAAAATCAATAAAATTCACTCTTTTTTTAAAATTATTTTTTAGTAGAACAAACAACAAACTATTATGCGCTTGCACATTCGGACTGCTATCTGGGCTTATCATTAATCCCTATTTTCCAAAAACACTTCCTTTTTATTGGTTTCAAACAATAAAAATTGCCGCCCTAAATTATCAAAATATAATTGGAGTTGGCGCAGAATGGTATGCGCCAAAAGTATCTAATTTTTACATTGATGCCTTACCACTTTTGATGCCATACATTATTTCAATTGCATGGTTTATTGTCTATATTAAAAAACAAAAAACAAAGGAATTCTTCTTCTTCTTTATATCTCTATTTTTCTTATTCTATACATTAAAAGCCCGCCGAATTATTGAATATCTAACACCTACACTCATTATTTTTAATGCATTAATATTTACGCAGATTATAAAAAGTATAAACTGGGATAAAGTTAAAAAGGAAATTAAAGGTTTGTTTCGTTCAACTGAAAATAATTTTTATTTTATTGCAACAATCATATTAAGTTCAGTTTGCATTTTTTTTCTTGGCTTCTATTTAATCCGTGGAGTTTATAATTCAAGACAAAATTATCAGAGCTTAGCTCGCCCAGTCAATCACCTTCAGGGAGCAACTCAATGGGTTAAAAACAATGTTCCTCCCCAAGAAATAATATTCCATAGCAATTGGGACATATTTCCGGAATTATTTTACTTTGACGATAGTCACTATTATATAAATGGTTTAGACCAAACATTTATGTATGAATATGATAAAAAACTTTATGATGATTGGCTTAGTTTATTTTCAGGGAAGACAAACCCAAATGAAACAGCAAAAGTGATTAAAGAAAGATTTAACTCCTCATATATTATCGCTTCTAAATGTAGAAACGATGGAAAATTCGTAAAATTGCTAAAAAGGTCAACAAACTTAAAAAAAGTTTACGAAGATGAACAAGCAATTGTTTACAAAATAAAAATATGAAAACCAAGAAAAAAAATATCTTTATGCCAAAAGATCATATGAATGCCTTATAT
>CAZTWG010000006.1:0-19449 GCA_964617525.1 uncultured Gammaproteobacteria bacterium | reverse complement strand
TTTTCAACCCGAGGATTTATTAGTTTTTTGTTAATTTTTGGCCATTTAGCTACGATTAATAAATCAGAGAATTCTTTATCTCCTATTTTATTGAATTGAATATTGATGGTTTCTGTAACAAAAGGGATAAATGGATGAAGCATTTTTAGGCATTTTTCTAAGATTATTCTAAGAAGTCCAGAGGTTTGTTTTTGTATTTTTAAATTTTCTTTCTGAAATTTTGCTATTTCTAAATACCAATCAGCAAAATCGTGCCAAACAAATTCATAAAGCTCTTTGGCTGCTAGGCTTAATTCATTATTTTCAATTTTTTGGGTAATTGAGCTGATAAGATTGTTTATTTTAGAGAGTATCCATCGGTCAGCGAAAGTTGGTTTCACCATTTCTTCTCTTGGAATTTCTTCGTTTATAAACTCCACAAATCTAGAGATGTTCCAAATTTTATTGATGAAATTGCGGGCTGCTAAGATAGAACGGGAATCAAAACGGATTTCTTGTTGGTCTCTATTAGCTTGCAGAATAATTCCTAAACGAGTAGCATCAGAACCATGTTCATTTATAAATTCTAATGGGTCAACTCCAGTTCCTAGCGATTTACTCATTCTCTTGCCCTTCAACGTAAGAATGGTCCCATGGATATATAGATTTTTAAATGGTATTTTTCCCATAAATTCAAAACCAGAGAATACCATTCTAGCCACCCAAAGATATAAGATATCTCTAGCAGTGGAGAGCATTGAAGTAGGGTAATATTCTTTTAAGTCTTTGGTTTTTTCTGGCCAACCTAGAGTTGCAAAAGGCCAAAGTGCTGACGAAAACCATGTATCTAAAACATCTGATGATTGTTTCATTTTACAGGCATGGCAAAAGGGGCATTCTTTTGGCTGCGTTATTGAAACAACGTATTTATCTTTTTGGTTTTCGCAGAACCAAATAGGAAATTGGTGTCCCCACCAAAGTTGTCTGGAAATACACCAATCATCAATATTATTTAACCAATCAAGGTAAACTTTTTTAAATCTTTCGGGAACAATTTTTATCTTTCCTTTTTCTATAGCCTTAATAGCTGGTTTTGCTAATTTTTTCATTTTAACAAACCATTGTGTGGAAATCTGTGGTTCAATTGGAGTACTACAACGGTCGCAAAGAGACAGCTGATGTTCGTATTCTTCAATTTTTTCTAAAAGGTTTAGTTCTTCTAATTCAGTTATAATTTGTCTTCTAGTTTCTTTTACCGAAAGACCAGCATATTTGCCAGCCTCTTTTGTCATTTTTCCTTCAGGACCTATTACATTAATAATTGGTAGATTATTAGCTTTTCCAATTTGCCAATCAGTTTTGTCGTGAGCAGGAGTGATTTTAACTGCGCCAGTTCCAAATTCTAGTTTAACTAAATGATGGGCTACAATGGGAATTTCTCTTCCAACAATAGGAAGGATTACGTTTTGTCCTATAAAATCTTTATATTTCTCATCTTTAGGATTAACTGCTATAGCAGTATCGCCCAACATCGTTTCTGGCCTAGTAGTGGCAACAATAATAAATTTTTTGGGATTATTTTTAAAAGGGTATTTTATATACCATAATTTACCAACACTTTCTTTGTATTTAATTTCAATATCAGAAATAGCAGTTTCACATCTAGGGCACCAATTAACTATTCTGGGGCCACGATAAATATATCCCTTTTTATGATAATTAGTAAAAGCGGTTAGAACAGCTTTTTCATATTGCTTATCTAAGGTGAATCTTAATCTAGACCAGTCGCAAGAGCATCCTAGCTTTTCTAATTGTTTAAGGATTATATTGCCATATTTTTCTTTCCATTCCCAAACAGTTTTAACAAATTCTTCTCTTCCCAACTGATGACGAGTTAATCCTTGCTTGATTAATTTTTTTTCTACTACATTTTGAGTAGCAATTCCAGCATGGTCTGTCCCTGGCAACCACAATGTCTTGTCTCCTAACATGCGATGATATCTGATTAATATGTCTTGTATTGTATTATTAAGGGCATGTCCCATATGCAAAGACCCTGTTATATTTGGAGGGGGAATAGTAATAGAATACTTTTTTCTTCTTTTTCCTGGTAAATTATCTGGATTAAAAAACCCGCTTTCTTTCCAAAGTTTATAGATTTTTTCTTCAAATTGTTTTGATTCGTATCTTTTTTCCATATTTCTGGTTATTTTTTAATATTGATGATTCTTTTTTTTCCGTTAGATTCAACTTTTATTTTAACAAAAATTGTGTTTCTAGGCAAAATCTTTTTAGTTCGGTCAGCCCATTCAATTATGGTAATGGTGTTTTTTTGTCCTAAATAATCATTAATTCCTATATCTATCAAATCTTTACCCGAAATCAAACGATAAGCATCTACGTGACAAAGGGTTTTAATCTCGCCTTTTTTTTGGTTGATGGGATAAACTTTCATTAAAACAAAAGTAGGGCTGGTGATAATGTTTTTGGACTTAAGCCCAATCGCTATTCCTTTAGCAAAAATTGTTTTACCAGCGCCTAGCTCTCCGATTAGGGCTATTGTTTCTCCACCTTTTAATTGTTTAGCAATTTTTTTACCTAAATTTAGGGTTTGCTTTTCAGACAAAGTAACAACTTTCATAATTAATTATATCGCTGAATTATTCTAAAATATAAATATTGTTTTTAATTAAGTTATTGTACATTAAATTTATCTAATTTACAATAAAGTATAATAATTTTAGAATTATTATACTTTTATTTTTTATCTTTTTTAAAATTGATTCTTTTTGTTGTATGAGGATATGGCAATGATTCCTTTTGCGTAGAAAAGAGCAGTAGAGTCAAGGAGATGGGTCAATAAAGAGATTTTTCCTGAAATTATTATATTAGATGCTGTAGCCAAAGATCGATTGTCTTAAATATTGCAATTTTTGTTAGCTATAAGATCGGCGAGATTCCCTGCGCTATCAGTGTAATGCTTCCTAGTCGTATTACTGTCATTAATTATATTCTAGGTTAATCTTATCATTGAATATCGCAGTGTAGCAATAGTATGAGTAAGCGTTAAAAATTATAACGATCTATTGTTTAAAAATTTTTTGGATTAATTCTTTTGGTCTTGTTATTAATTTTTTTAAAAGCGATAAAAATATGGGATACGTTTCGGATCTCGTTTTTCTTGAAACCATTTCTAAGATAGGGTTATATAAATTTGCTTTTCCCCAACATAAATACTGAATATATAAATATCAAAAAATATTAGAGTGATTTAGTGTTTTATCTTAAAGTTATATTTTTTGGTTAACTGTAATTATTGTTATCATAATAATGATGATATATTTATTCTACAAAGATCTAGTCCGTAAAAATTTTAAATAAAAAAGACATTCGCTTGAACAAAAAAGATTATAGAATAATGGAGACTATAAATTAAGAACTATATAGTGATACAAAGCGTTCGCAGAGAGCTTAGCGTAAGAGTTAATAAAAAATGAATATATGATGTTAAAAGGTTCCCCAACGGAAAAAATGTTTGTTGTGGGGTTATGGCTCCAATTGTCCGTAAGATTGCAAAAAATATTTTAAAAATATGAAAAGCTTTCGCAAAAAAGATATTTATTTTAACAGAAGAGCTCTTAAAATTTGATTACAGTGAAGGAGTTGCAGTTGCTGTTCAGTGGATTTTTAGGATAAAAGATAGATTTAGAAAAACAGATTTTGATATTTTTTAAAAATGACTCAAAAATATGTAAATAGTTGGTGCAATGATGACGATTTCTGCGCGCACATTATTTATTCTATGATTGGCTAGCATTGGTTAAAATGGTTAAACCTTGGGCAAAATCTAAAAATCAATGTGTAGGGCAGGTTTTCACTGTTAGTTCTATTGAAATGTTAGAACGTCGTCATGTAACTGAATATAATCTTGATAATATTTTTGACATAGCTACGATTTTATTGTATAATAAAAAATATTTAGTGCAAAAGGATTATGGTTGGATGTTAAAATCTGCTTCAGCTCATAGCCAAAAGAAAGTTTTTGGTTTTATAATGGCCAATAAAAGGAATATGTCCAGAATGGCATCTAGATACGCAATTGGAAAGATGTCCAAATGTATTAGGAATAAAGCAATGGCTTAATTTATTAAAAATTGATTAATAGTAGAAAGATGAATATAGATTATTCTATTTTAATAGGGGGAGCAGCTGGTCTTGGTTCACGCCGAGCTGGTTTATTAATAGCCAAATTATTTAGTAATTTGGGTTATTATGTTTTTGTTTACGATGATTATCAGTCTTTAATAAGAGGAGGCCATAGTTTTTCTAATATAAGAATATCTACTTCTAAAAAATTATCTTCTTGTTCTAAAATAGATTTTTTGGTTGCTCTAGATAAACGTACTTTGGACGAACATCAATCTGAGCTAAAAAAAGAAGGAATACTTGTCTATAATTCTGATAAATTCAATGTTACCAGAAATCAAGCTGTAGGGATTCCAGCACAGACTATTGTTAAGGATTTGTGCGGTAGGAAGATTATGGAAAATATTGCTTTAGTCGCAGGGCTTGCGAAAATTCTCGGGATTGAATGGGAAATTTTAAAAGAGTTATTAACCAAAGAGTTTAAAAAATCTAGGAATATAAATTTACAAATTGCTAAAACATCTTTTGAGCAAAATCAATCTTTGATAAAAATAAAAAAAACAAAAAGAGAAAAACTTTCTCTTTTGACGGGCAATCAAGCCATATCTAGGGGAGCGGTTAAAGCTGGACTGAATTTGTATTTTGCTTATCCCATGACTCCGGCAACGGGAATCTTGCATTATTTAGCCGAACATAGTAAAGATTTTAAAATAAAGACTGTTCAACTGGAAAATGAATTAGCTGTTATTGGCGCCGCCCTAGGTAGTGCTTATGCGGGGGTGCCTTCTATGGTAGGAACTTCAGGAGGTGGTTTTGCATTAATGACCGAATCTTTAAGTTTAGCTTGTCAGGCTGAAATTCCCTTAGTTATTGTTAATAGTCAGAGGGCTGCTCCAGCTAGTGGGGTGCCTACATATACTGCTCAGAGTGATTTATCTTTTTCGCTAACGGCAGGACATGGAGATATTGTAAAATTTTTAGTTGCTCCTGGAGACGCGGAAGAATCTTGTTATTGGGCGGGACGGCTCCTTTCTCTTTCTTGGGAGTATCAAACTCCGTCTATTTTGTTAGTAGATAAACAGATTTCTGAAAGTACTTTTAGTTTTGACGAAAAGGTTTTAAAAAAAATAAAACCAATAAAATATTTAAAAGGAAACGCTCGTAGTGAGTATGTAAGATATCAGGATACAAAAAATGGAATTTCTCCATTATGTTTTCCTGGGGAAAAGGGAGCAGTGGTTAAAATAACTAGCTATGAGCATGACGAAGCTGGAATCACTATTGAAGATGAAATTAGTGCTCAAAAGATGCAAGATAAAAGATTGAGAAAATATAAGGAGATGGAGATGGCGGTAGAAAAAATGCGAGCAATTAAAATTTACGGAAATCAAAAATCTTCTTGCGCAATTTTGTCTTGGGGGTCTACCAAAGGACCAGCTAAGGAAGCAGCCGAAGATTTAAATATTAAAATGATTCAGCCATTAGTTCTCCAACCATTGCCAATAAAACAAATAAAAAAAGCTTTAGAGGGAGTAAAAAGTTTAATTTTGGTGGAAAATAATGCTTTAGGCCAATTGGCACCTACTCTAAACAGTCATGGAGTAAAAATAGATGCTAAAATTTTAAAATATAACTCTAGACCATTCATGGCAGAAGAAATAAAAAAAGCTTTTAATAAAATTAGGAAAAATGAAAAAAAATAATTTAAAATTAGAAACAAATTGTGTTAATACTTGGTGCCCAGGATGTGGTAATTTCGGCGTCTTAATGGCTTTTAAACAGGCGATTGTTTCTCTAATTGAAGCTGGGACGTCAAAAGAAAATATAGTTATAGTCAGTGGGATTGGATGTGCCTCTAAAATTGTTGATTATTTAAATTTGAATAGCTTCTGTTCTCTGCACGGTCGTTCAATTGTTGCAGCTGAGGGAGTAAAAATTGCTAATGACAAATTAAAGGTTATTGTTTTCGGTGGTGATGGAGGAGTCTATAATGAAGGAATTTCTCACTTAATCCATGCTGCTAAAAGGAACATTGACATTACTGTGTTAGTACATGATAATAGATGTTTTGCTTTAACGACTGGACAGTTTACGTCTACTTCTCCTAAAGGGTTTGGGGGTAAATCTACGCCAGGTGGTAGTATTGAAGAACCATTCAATCCTTTAAAATTAGTAATGGCTTCTAATGCGACATTTGTCGCCCGCGGTTATTCAGGAAAAGTTGCTCACCTTAAAGATTTAATTTTAGCAGGTATTCGACATAAAGGATTTTCATTTGTTGAGATTCTCCAGCCTTGTGTTTCTTTTTTTAATACTTTCGAGCTTTACAATAAAAAGGTTTATGAAATACCTAATATTAATTTGGATTCCGAAAAATATGCTTTAAAGAGAATAAACGAATGGCAATACAATAAGAAAGATTCTAAAATTCCCATCGGCATCTTTTATAAGATTAATAAGCCAATTTATAAATAATTTTCAATAGAATAAATTTAAAGCTCCGCTATTAGCGGAGCTTTGCGTTTAATTTAATTTTATTTATATTTCTAGGTTTGGATTTGCTTTTATCTTTTTCCAATTATTTTTTAAACCATCTTTTTGCTTGTTTGTTAAATTGATATATTTGAAATAGGCAGCAGAAGCGATCATGGTCGCATTATCTGGACAAAATTCACGAGCAGGGATTAATAATTTTGCAGGAATCTTTAATTCTTTTATTTTTTTTGAGAATTGAATCCTTAACTGTTCATTTGATATCACGCCTCCGCCCAAAATAATTGATTTAACTTTAAATTCTTGAGCGGCTTGCAATGTTTTTTTGATTAAAACATCAATAATCGCTTGTTGAGTTTCCGTACAAATCTGTGATATAATTTCCTTCCTCCTCTTGGATTTTGGGATTTTTTGGACTAAATAAAGAACAGCTGTTTTTAGCCCAGAGAAACTGAAGTCATAATCACGAGAATTAATCATGGGTCGCGGAAGATTGATTATTAATTGTTCGCTATTAATTATTGATTGTTGGTGAGCCCTTTTCGCAATTGCCGGTCCACCAGGATATCCTAGGCCAAGCAATTTAGATACTTTATCGAAACATTCCCCAGCAGCGTCATCTCTAGTTTGCCCAATTTTTTTGTATTGATTATATTTTTTAATAAGTATCAACTCAGTATGTCCGCCTGAAACAATCAATCCTAACGCTGGGAATTGAGGTTGATTGTTAATGAAATTAACAGCAATGTGCCCTTGAAGGTGATTAATCGGTATAAGCGGTTTTTGCCAAGCGTAAGCTAGCGCTTTAGCAGTTTCTACCCCAACAAAAAGTGAGGTTATCAGTCCTGGTCCAGTAGTTACAGCAATTAAGTCAATGAAAGATGGATTTAAGTTTAAAGATTTTTTGATAACGGGTATTATTTTTTTAATATGTTCTCTGGCTGCTAGTTCGGGGATAATGCCTCCGTATTTGCTATGTATGGGAATCTGAGAGGCAATGACTTTACTCAAAACCCTAAAAGAAGGTTGGCCTTTCCGTTTTCTAACCTCTAACAAAGATGCCGCCGTTTCATCGCATGATGTTTCAATGCCTAGAATAACAATTTTTTCTTTTGAATATTTCATGTTATTGACTTTAGCATAAAATATTTTTTTGACAAATCATTTAATTGTATTAGAATTAAAGAATAATTATTTTTTGTTTAGAATATATAATATGGCAGAAATTTCTCCAGCCATCAAGAAACTCATTAAAGATTATCAGTTTTGGCAAGAATCGCTTTCTCCAGACCCTGAAGCGGTTAATATTAAAGTTGACGAAGTGGCTAGCAAGGTAGCTTCTTTTTATGAACGTATTAGGAAAATAGTAGATTGGAAAGAACAACACTTGATGAGGAGAATAGCTATTGAGAGGATATTAAAAAGAAGGTTACTTTTAAGAGCGAAGGAACAGCAAATTGCTGAGTCTTTTGTTTTTGAGTTGGTAAGAGGAGGGTATTTCCCTAACGCTTCAATTGAAAAGGCAAAGATTAGTATAATTCAAAATGTTTTAGATAAGTATATTTTTATCTTAGATAATTTGAAAAAAATAGACATTAAGTACAAAAATCAAGCAGAGCTTTATACAGATATTTTGGGTATAGCATCTTGCGAAATAGAAGAAGTTTTAGATCCGAGTTTTTATTTAAAGCAAAATGCTCTTTTAGATTTTGCGGTAAATATAATGAAGACGCGTATAAAGGTTGGTGAAAGAGCTCAAAAAATGACTGAAATCACAGAGAAGGAGATAAATATCCAAATTTATATCGCTACGCAACAAGCTCTTTTTAGGTTAGACTTGCCTATTATTAGCTATAACCTCATTAAGCATCGTTATCCTTTTTGGAGACATGCCTCTGAAACTCAAGTCCACGAATTAGCGCAAAATATTTGTGTTATCTTGGAAGACATTGGTAAGGCGTTGAACCATCCTCTAGCGAATAAATTTTATAAAATAACAGAGAGGTATGATACTCCTTATTTACTCTTGGATGATATTATGACTAAAAATCTCCAAGAAATTGTGGCTATAATCTCTGAACCTAAAACTTTAGATAAACTAATTTCTAGAGCATATTCTTCGCGTTTAAATACGTTAAGGTCTCGATTGGGAAGAGCTGCTTTTTACAGCACTTTATCCATTTTTCTTACTAATATTTTTACACTTTTTGCTCTAGAATTTCCGTTTGCAAAGTATATAATGGGCAACATTAACCCAATAGCAGCATTGCTAGATGTTTTGGGACCAACCTTCTTAATGTTTCTTTTAGTTTCAACGGCAAGAATGCCCCCTAAGGAAAACAGGAAGTTAGTTGTTAAAGAGGTCCAAAAAATTGTTTATCAAGATCAACCAGAAGAAATTTATGAGGTAGAAGTCTATCCTAAGGGAAATATAATTTTTAGATTAATCAATAATTTACTTTATGCAATCAGTTTTTGCTTTTGTTTTGGTTCTATACTTTGGGGTCTACATAAATTACATTATCCTCCACTTTCTTATGTTTTGTTGATTATGTTTACTTCTCTGATTGCTTTTACCGGGACGAAAATAAGAAAGAGATCCAGAGAATTACATGTAACAGAAGAAAAAGAAAGTTTTTTTCAGGTTATTATTGATTTGTTTTCTCTCCCAATAATTAGTGTAGGGAAATGGCTTTTAGCTCGTTGGAAAAGGGTTAATATTTTAGGGGTAGCCTTTAACGTCTTGATTGATACACCCTTTTTCTTTTTTGTAGAATTTTTAGAGCAATGGAGATATTTTTTAAAAGATAAAAAGGAGGATATAAGATAGGTCTTGTGCAATTAGGTACCTAGGCAATCGATAATTTATAAAATTCTAATTAACTAATTCCTAGTTACCCAATTAATTAATATTATATGACTAAATACATTTTTGTAACAGGAGGAGTAATGTCAGGCTTAGGCAAAGGTGTTGCTACAGCTTCAATTGGCAAGATTTTACAGAGCAAGGGCTATCGTGTCTCTGCTGTCAAAATTGACCCTTACATTAATGTTGATGCTGGGACCATGAATCCTTTAGAGCACGGCGAGGTTTTCGTTACGGACGATGGGTTAGAAACAGACCAAGATATAGGAAATTATGAGAGATTTTTAAATCAAGATATTTCTAGTTTAAATTATATGACAACTGGAAGTGTTTATAATACAGTTATCCAAAAAGAGAGGAATTTGGATTACAACGGCAGATGTGTAGAAGTTGTTCCCGATATTCCAAATGAAGTTATTAGCCGTATCAAAAAAGTTAGTAAAGTAACTAAGGCAGAAATAGTCTTGATAGAGGTCGGAGGGACAATTGGAGAATATCAAAACACTATATTTTTAGAAGCAGCTAGAATGATGAAGTTAGAAAATCCACATAATGTTCTTTTTATCATGCTTAGTTACTTACCTATTCCAGCTAAGATTGGAGAAATGAAAACTAAACCCACTCAGTATGCTGTTCGCACCTTAAATTCAGTTGGGATCCAACCTGATTTTATTTTAGCTAGGTCATCTAGTTCATTAGATGATATTCGCAAAGAAAAAATATCTATTTTCTGTAATATTAATAAAACAAATATTATATCTGCAATTGACGTAGAATCTATTTATGATATCCCCTTAAATTTTGAAAATGATAAACTGGGAGAAAAGATCTTAAAAAAATTAAGGTTGCCCATTCGTAAAGCTAATCTTCAAGATTGGGCTCGGGCTTCAAAGATTATTAGCAATGCTCGCAAAACAGTTCATATCGGGATAATTGGTAAATATTTTAAAATAGGGAAATTCACCTTAGCTGATTCATACATTTCAGTGATTGAAGCTGTTAAACACGGCTGTTGGGTAAATAATTGTCGTCCTGTTTTTCATTGGATAGATAGTAAAACAATAGAGAAGCAGGGTATAGGGAATTTGAAAGAAGTAGCAGGGTTGATTGTTACTCAAGGTTGGGGGAAGAGGGGGTCTGAAGGAATGATTAAAGCTATCCAATATTGCAGAGAGAATAAAAAACCTTGTTTTGGCCTTTGTTATGGTATGCAAATGGCGGTCATTGAGTTTGCGAGGAATGTTTGCAAGTTAAAAGAAGCTACCTCAGAAGAAATTAACCCTCATTCTAAGCATCAAGTAATTCATCTTATGTTAGACCAAAAAGAAATGATTGCTCGCAAGCAATATGGAGGCACTATCAGACTTGGCGCTTATCCTTGTTGTTTAAAAAAGAAAAGTAGGGTGTCTAAAATTTACAAAAAAGATAAAATTTCAGAAAGACATCGTCATCGTTATGAATTTAACAACAAGTATAGAGAAATTATAGAAAAGAAAGGGTTGGTGTTAAGTGGGTTTTCCCCCGATAATAAACTAGTAGAAATTGTTGAGATTCCAGGTCACCCCTTTTTTATAGCTACTCAATTTCATCCTGAATATAAGTCTAGATTTATAAATCCTCATCCATTGTTTGTGGCTTTTATTAAAGCCTCCTTATTAAATTCTGGAAAGGCATAAATACTTATCCACAATTGACCAATCAAATTTTTTTATATATAATTAAAACTAATTAAAAGAACTTGAAATTAAATTATTACTGTGCAAGAAAAAAGTAATTTAATTTTAAAAAATTGTTTTGAAATGTTTATTTTAGTAAAAACTATTAAACATATTTCTATTCAGTCGGACGGTTAATTTTTTTTAGTTATTGTAAAACTAAAATTTAACCGCCGATAGGCGGTTTTTTTAATTGTTCTTTGAAAATTGAATAAAGTATAGAGCATCTTAACTTTATTAGATAATTTCATTCTGAGTATATTTAATGAAGTGAACACACGCCAACAAAATATTTATTTAATTTGTATACATTATGAATTAAATGATGAATTAGAGAATTAATTAGAGCATATGGTGGATGCCTAGACACCAAAAGCCGATGAAGGACGTAGCAGCCTGCGATAAGCCTCGGGAAGGTGGCAAGCAACCTTTGATCCGAGGATCTCCGAATGGGGAAACCCAGTTTGTTGAAGACAAACTAACTTAATGCAAATTAAGTGGGGTACCCGGGGAAGTGAAACATCTCAGTACCCGGAGGAAAAGAGAGCGAAATAATAAAATTTTAATTTTATTTGCGATTTCCTTAGTAGCGGCGAGCGAAACGGAAACAGTCTAAACTTTATAGAATCTTAATTTTATAGGAGTTTTATCTTCGGATATTTCTTTTATTTAATAAAAGGTAGTAAAGCTAAAATATTTTATAAAGTGTTGTGGGGTAGTTAATGTTTTGTTTTTTACTGAGCAAAGTTGGAATTTAAATTTTTAGTTCAATAGTATGGAATTGCTAACCATAGGGGGTGAAAGTCCCGTAGATTAAAAAAATTTAAATTTTAATAATTAATTATACCCGAGTAATACCAAACCCGTGAAATTTGGTATGAATCAAGGCGGACTATCGCCTAAGACTAAATACTTTTGGTGATCGATAGTGAACTAGTACCGTGAGGGAAAGGTGAAAAGTAGCCCGGTTAGGGCGATGAAAAGTACCTGAAACCGTATGCTAACAATGAGTCAGAGCTTTGTGTTTACACAGAGTGATGGCGTTCCTATTGAAGAATGAGCCAACGAGTTTTCTTATCATGTTTGGTTAAGTCTAAATATAGACGAAGCCGAAGCGAAAGCGAGTATTAAAAGTGCGAATTATCAATATGATGGGAAAGACCCGAAACTGAGTGAGCTATCCATGGCCAGGGTGAGTCTGTCTTAATTGACAGAGGAGGCCCGAACCCGTTGACCGTACAACATCATGGGATGAGCTGTGGATAGGGGTAAAAAGCCAATCGAACTCAGTGATAGCTGGTTCTCCCCGAAATAGCTTTAGGGCTAGCCCGTTCTTTACTCTCTGGGGGTAGAGCTACTGGATGAGTGAGGGTGGAGTAATCCTACCTCATTCAATCAAACTCCGAATACCAGAGCCAAAATAGAACGGAGTCAGACTATGGGGGCTAAGCTCCATTAGTCGAAAGGGAAACAGCCCAGATCTCAATCTAAGGTCCCTAAATTTTCCGTCTCAGACGGATCAGCCTTTATTGGCTGAGGATTAAGTGTAAAAGGTGGTGAAATGACTTGGACAATCAGGAGGTTGGCTTAGAAGCAGCCATCCTTTAAAGAAAGCGTAACAGCTCACTGATCAAGTTGTCTTGCGCCGAAAATGTACCGGGGCTAAATTCAATACCGAAGATGAGAACGTCAATGTTTTTTACATTGGCGTGGTAGGGGAGCATTCTTTGGGCGTTGAAGTCAGACTGTAAGGTCTGGTGGAGCGCAAAGAAGAGAGAATGTTGGCATAAGTAGTAAAAAGTTCGGTGAGAATCCGAACCACCGCAAACCCAAGGTTTCCTGGGCACTGATTGTCAACCCAGGGTTAGGCGGCCCTAAGTCTTTGCCGAAGGGTAAAGATAATGGACAGACGGTTAATATTCCGTCTCTAATATTAGTATCTGATGGAATGACGCTTCTGCAAGCCTCAAGCGTGTTCTGGCTATACGCGTTTAAGTAGTTGGGCGGGTCTTCTAGGCAAATCCGGAAGATGTAATGCCTTCTACGAATAAGATCCCTGTAAGGGGAGATTTGAGGGGAGTGGAAGCCAAGAAAAGTTTCTAGGGCTAAGCTAATATTACCCGTACCGCAAACCGACACAGGTGGGTGAGGAGAGTATCCTCAGGTGGACGAGAGAACCCTCGTTTAGGAACTCGGCAAAAAAGCGTCCGAAACTTCGGAATAAGGACTCTCTCTCTGTTTTCGGACAGAGGGGGCGCAGCTAACGTACGCCAAGCGACTGTTTAACAAAAACATAGGTCCCTGCTCAAACCGTAAGGTGATGTATAGGGGCTGATGCCTGGCCAGTGTCAGAACGTTAAGAGGAGATGTGAAGTCAATGCTTCACATCGGGAATTTCTAATTTCTAAGATTTGTTTCTAAATAATATTAAATTTCAATTTTTTAAGCCTAAAATATTTTATTTTTTGTGTTTTAAGATTTGAATTTGTTTAGAATCCAAAATTTAGAATTTAAAATTTCCGCTGTGGAGCATTGGGTGAGCTTTGAATCCAAGCGCTGATGAACGCCGGCGGTAACTATAACCGTCCTAAGGTAACGAAATTCCTTGTCGTGTAAGTTACGACCTGCATGAATGGCATAACGACTTGGCAACTGTCTCAACGAGGGACTCGATGAAATTGCAATGGGCGTGAAGATGCGCTCTACGCACAGTTAGACGAAAAGACCCCGTGAAGCTTTACTAAAGCTTGATATTGGATTAGGGGTATATCTGTTCAGTAATAGGTGGGAGCTCTTCGGAGCACCAGTGAGATACCACCCTTATATATTTTTGATCCTTAATCCCCCTTTGAGGGGGAGACAGTATCTGGTGGTTAGTTTGTCTGGGGCGGATGCCTCCCAAAAGGTAACGGAGGCGTTTAAAGGTTGGCTTAGCGCGGATGGAAATCGCGCTGGACGTGCAAAGGCATAAGCCAGCTTGACGGCAAGACTTACAAGTCGCGCCGAGAGGAAACTCGAACTTAGTGAACCGACTCTTGCTTATAGGAGCGGAGAAGATTAACGGATAAAAGCTACTCCGGGGATAACAGGTTAGTTTCGCCTGAGAGTTCATATCGACGGCGAAGTTCGACACCTCGATGTCGGCTCATCGCATCCTGGGGGTGAAGCAACTCCCAAGGGTTTGGCTGTTCGCCAATTAAAGCGGTACGCGAGCTGGGTTCAGAACGTCGTGAGACAGTTCGGTCTCTATCTACTGTGCGCGTTGAAACTTGCGAGGGCCCTTTAATAGTACGAGAGGACCTTAAAGGACGAACCTCTAGTGTACCAGTTGTCCTGCCAAGGGCATTGCTGGGTAGCTACGTTCGGTTTGGATAAACGCTGAAAGCATATAAGCGTGAAGCCGTCCTCAAGATTAAGTTTCTTAGACTCCCGGGAGAACACCGGGTATATAGGCTCTAAGTATAAGTCCAGTAATGGATTTAGCTGAGGAGTACTAATCAGTCATCAATTCTCTAATTTATCATTTAGTTCATAATTTTTTTGTGCGAGGACAATAGAATTCTGGTGATTCTACCGGGGAGGCAACACCCGTTCCCATCCCGAACACGGCAGTTAAGCTCCTTAGGGCCGATGGTAGTCCATTGGGCGAGAGTAGGTAGTTGCCAGAATCCTGTTGTTCTCATTTAAAACCACTATTTATTTAGTGGTTTTTTTGTTATAATTAATGAATACTTAATTTCAAGGTTCTGCGGATACGGTGAGCGGGTTCTTATAATTAATTTTTTTATGTATTATATAACTGATCTACATATTCATTCTAAATATTCTAGGGCTACATCTCCTGAAATGGATTTAGAACATTTAGATAGAGAGGCTCAAATTAAAGGAATCCAGGTTTTAGGTACTGGAGATTTTACTCATCCTCTTTGGTTTAAAGAGTTAAAAAGTAAATTAAAACTAGTAAAAGAAGGAATTTATCAAGTGAAAGGAAGTAAATATCTAACTAATTTTATATTAACTTCTGAATTATCCTGTATTTATACAAAGAATGGTAGATGTCGTCGTATTCATTTAGTGTTTTTAGCTCCAAGTTTAGAGGTGGTTGAAAAGATTAACAAAACATTAGATAAGAGATTTAATATAAGGTCAGATGGACGACCAATATTAGGTGTTGACGCCGAAGAATTAACCAAGCTTATTTTTGACATTTCTCCGAAATGTTTTTTAATTTGCGCACATATTTGGACTCCTTGGTTTTCCCTATTCGGCGCTAAATCAGGGTTTGATACAGTAAAAGAATGTTTTGGAAAAATGAGTTCTAAGGTTTATGCCATGGAAACAGGATTAAGTTCAGACCCAGCTATGAATTGGCGTTTATCAGCTTTAGATAAATATACTTTACTCAGTAATTCTGATGCTCACAGCCCTAGAAACTTAGGTCGCGAAGCTAATGTTTTTAATCTAAAAAAATTAACTTATTCTAACTTAACTAATGCTATTAAAACTAGAAAAGGGTTAGAATATACTATTGAATTTTATCCAGAAGAAGGAAAATATCATTTAGATGGTCATCGCGCTTGTGATGTTAAAATGACACCACAAGAATCTGAGAAAAATAATAATATTTGTCCTAAATGTCATCGTCCCCTAACTATAGGAGTTTTGCATAGAGTTAATGAACTTGCCGACCGTCCAGAAGGATTTGTTCCTCCTAAAGCTATACCGTTCAAGAGTATCATTCCTTTGCCTGAATTGATTTCAGAAATAAAAGGAGTAGGACCTAAATCTAAAGCAGTCCAAAGAGAATATGATGCTTTGATATCTAAAGGAAAAAATGAATTTAACATTTTGCTTAATCTTTCTCAAAAAGAATTAGAAAAAATATCTTCCCCCGAATTGGCTTTATCTATCATTAAAATGAGAAAAGGAGAGGTAATAAAAGAAGGGGGTTATGACGGAGTGTATGGGAGAATTAGAGTTACGGGTTTAAAAAATAAAAAAAATTCTTCGCAAAAAAAATTATTTTAAAAAAGGTTATATTAGATATAATGCTAATGAGATATGCTTGTCAGTTTTAAAACGTCGGCTGTTTGAGGAGGAGCACAGCGACGAGAAAACGTCTGACATTAATATTAAATAATCTAAAAATAATATTTTAAGTAAAATATGGCAAAAATTAAAAAAAGTAATAAAAAATCGCAAATAAGACGATTATTAATTATAACCCTTGTCTTTTTGGCTGGGTTTTTAAGTAGTGATTTATTTAATTCTTCTGATTTTTCCGACAATACTCCCGTTTTTGACGATTCCAAAGACAGACTTTATTTAGTCACAGAAGTAATTGATGGTGATACAATTGAAATTAACGGTTCGGACAGAGTTCGTTTTTTAGGAATAGATGCCCCAGAAAGAGAAGAATGCTATTTTTTAGAATCAAAAGAGGCTTTAAGTAATTTAATAGAAGGAGAATATGTGCGTTTAGAAAAGGATATTTCTGGCGTAGATAATTTTGGTAGATTACTTCGTTACGTATTTTTACCACAAGAAGACACAATGGACGATACCTTTATCAATGACTATATGTTAGAACAAGGATTTGCTGATATATATGAAGCATCCCAAGACAAGAGATATAGGGGTATTTTAATGCACAGCAGAAATGAAGCGGTGACTATGAGAAAAGGAATGTGGTCTGCCTGCGAGCAAGAATTAGAAGAAACAACAGAAAGATTTGAAGCGCATAATTTTCCCTCAGACCTTAATTGCATCATCAAAGGAAATATTTCTAAGAGTGGGTATGGAAAAGTATATTTTCTCCCAGGTTGCGCTGACTATCAAAGAACAAAAATTGATTTTACAAAAGGCGATATGTATTTTTGCACAGAACAAGAAGCTATCGCTGCAGGCTTCAGAAAATCCGCAAGTTGTAGTAAATAATTTTATTTATTGGTTGACCACAGGGGTCAATCAGGGGCCAAAAATCTTGTTTAGCAAGAATTAACTAGAAATAAAAATCTAAAGTTTAATTTCAAAAATTATGGCGTATATATTTCCCGAGAAAATATTTCCTAGCGCATTGAATAAATATATTCAATGTCCATTTAAATTTAAGTGTCATAACGACAAGGACGTAAAGGCAGAATTTATTGAAAGCCCAGAGAGTTTCGTTGGTAAAATAGTTCATTTGGCTCTTGAAAATTTTTTTGACATTAAAAAAACTCCAATTAACGAAAGGAAAAATCAAGATATTGGGCAGACAATAAGACATCTATGGGCTAGATTACCTAAAAGTAGTTGGGGTAGTGCTTGTTGGGACGCTAAAGAAAGAAAAAAAATATTTGGGTCAACAGAACAAGAAAAAGCCTTCGGACTAAAGGCGATCGCTATGACCAAGAACTATATTTCAAAAGCTGACTTATCAATAGTTCCACTATCTTTAGAAGATTGGATGCAATGTAGCGTAGGTGAATTCATGATAGCCGGCAGAATAGATAGAATTGACCAAGATTCGGATTCATCAATTTCAGTATGGGATTATAAGACGGGAAGATTGCCCTTTTATGATACTATTGAAAAAATGATAAAATATGACCTTCAGGTTCCTATTTATGCTATTATTGCCTCAAAGCTTAATCCTTTTGCCAAAAAAATTAGGGTTGGGTTGATTTATGTTAAATATTCAAAAATTTACGACATAACGTGGACGAAAGAAGAACTGAAAGAAGTAGAAAATAAGGTTATTGATGTTATAAAGGAAGCTAGAGATGATAAGGATTTTTTGCCTCGGGTTAATACTTTATGCCCCTGGTGCGAGTATAAAAATATATGTCCCAACAAAGATAAGATTAAGAAAAAAGATTTAAAAGTTGAAGAAGTATCTTGGTAAAAAATATAATTTAATGACCCAACAGCAAGCACTTAAAATTTTAAAATCAGGGACAAACGTTTTTCTAACTGGTTCAGCTGGAACCGGTAAAACTTTTTTATTAAATCAATTTATTTCATATTTAAAGAAATCTAAGATTAGAGTTGGAGTAACTGCTTCTACCGGAATCGCCGCCACTCATATTAACGGCAGAACAATTCATTCCTGGTCTGGTATTGGCATTAAAAAAGAAATGAATGAAAAGTCAATAAAAAAAATTGCTAGAATCAAAACTCTGAATGAAAGAATTAAAAAAACAAAAATTTTGATTATTGATGAAATATCAATGCTTGACGCGGATAGGCTTAATCTTGTTGATAGAATTTGCAGGCAAGTCAAAGACCCATTTTTGCCATTTGGTGGAATGCAAGTAATAATGTGCGGTGATTTTTTTCAGCTTCCACCGGTAAACCGAGACCAAAAACCACGATTTGCTTATGAATCTTCTGTTTGGCAAAATTCAGATATTAAGGTTTGTTATTTAAGCAAACAGTTTAGGCAAAATGATTTAAAATTTACTGATATTTTAAATAAAATTAGAGCAAACAGAGCAGGTATAGAAGAATTAAATTTATTAAAGACGCGATTGAATCAATCAATAAGTCTTTCGGTCAAACCTACCAAATTATATACGCATAATGTCAAAGTTGATGCGATCAATAATTACGAATTATCTAGAATTTCAAAAAAAGAAATGACTTATTATATGATTAGTTATGGGCCAAAAAATTTAGTTGATTTTTTGAAAAAAAATTGTTTAACTCCCGAAGAGTTAAAGCTAAAAATTGGCGCAATAGTAATGTTTGTTAAAAATAATTTTAATGCTGGTTATGTTAACGGTACGCTTGGCAAAGTAATTAGTTATGACGACGATAAATATCCAGTTGTTAGAACCATGTCAGGTCATGAAATTATAGCTTTGCCAACTAGTTGGAGTATAGAAGAAAATGGCAAGACCATTGCTACCATTAAGCAGATCCCCTTACGTTTAGCTTGGGCGATTACGGTTCACAAAAGCCAAGGTATGAGTTTAGACGCAGCTGAAATTGATTTGTCAAAATCGTTTGAACGTGGTATGGGCTATGTGGCTTTATCAAGAGTAAGAACGCTAAACAATATTAAACTTATTGGCATAAATCAGATGGCTTTAGAGGTTAGCCCAGAAATAGTTGAGAAAGACAAAGAATTTAAACAATTATCAGAAATATAAAAAGGGGACTAAAAAGGGGACTGTCCCTTTAAATTGACCTTCTGAAACCCGTATTCGTCGTGAATTGTAGAGCGGCTTTCCAAATTCGAACGTTTTTGCTCGAAAATCAACCAAA
>CAZTWG010000005.1:0-21997 GCA_964617525.1 uncultured Gammaproteobacteria bacterium | reverse complement strand
AATATCCTTACCATCAATTTTCCTAATAAAATGAACATCAGGATGCTTCCCTTTGAGTATCTGACGACAAGACTCACATTCGAAACAAGGAGAGTCCTGAGAGTTGCAAAGTAAATTAGCGGCAAAGTATACAGCTGTTGCCCTTTTGCCAACATGCTCTGGACCACAGAACAAATAAGATTGTGCTAGCATTTTATTCTTAATACTATTTCTTAAAAACTCTATAATTTTTTGATGGCCAACAATATTCATTTTTTAAAATATTTTTTACTTGAAAATAAAACCCTTTTAGTATCCTGAGCACATTTTTGCCAAGAAAAAAATTGAACACGCCTATTCCCCTTTTTAATTAATTTTTTTCTAAGGTCATTGTCTTTAATGATACTAAACATAACATTCTTAATATCTTCTATGTCAAAAGGATTAAAATATAAAGCAGCTTCTCCGCCAACCTCTGGCAAAGAACCAGCATCACTAGATAGTACTGGGCAATTATTGGCCATAGCTTCTAGCAAGGGGAGCCCAAACCCTTCATAGAAAGAAGGAAAAATAAAAGCTAAAGCTGAAGAATACAGAGCAGGCAAATCTTCGGAGGCAATGTATCCAATTTCTTTAATATTTTCTGAGGCTAATATTTCCTTCTTAATTTTTGCATATCCATACCCAGGCTTGCCCCCTAAAATTAAATCAGGAATTTCTATTTTATTTTTGTATCTTTTTAATTCTTGATAAGCTTTAATTAGACCAAGAATATTTTTCTTTTTTTCTAAACGTCCTAAGTAAAAAAGGAATGGCTTTTTTATTTTATATTTATCTAAAACTAAATTAGTTTTAATTCGAATATTAGATAAATCATTTTTAAAGCTATAGCCTAAAGGAATAACTGTAATTTTTTTCTTAGTAGAATAAAAATTATTCAAAATATCATTCTTTGTAAACTCAGAAGGGACAATAATTTCTTGGGCAATCTTTAAAGACCAATAATGAGAGATAAAGTAGAAAATCCTTTGAAAGAAAGAATAAGTTTTAGGAAAATGTTTAAATCCTAGGTCATGAATAGTTACAATTTTTTTAACTGAAGAAAACAAAGGAAGACAATGAGCTGGGACAAATAAAATGTTTGGCGGACAGGACATCATCTCCCAAGCTAACCTTATCTGGGTCCACAAATATTTGAGAGGCCATCTCAAAACTCTTTCCTCCCAATTAGTTGGCATTTCAGCCAAAGGCCCTTGAAGTTTAAATGGAGTATATAAAATAAATTTATCCCCTGGGGCAAGAGATATTTTCTTTAATTCTTGTATTAAATAATAAGAATACCATTCAATGCCAGTCTTTTGTTTTTTATTTGCTCGCGAAGCGTCAATGCCAATAATCATAACAAATTAGTTGTTCTAATATTCCAAGATTTTGCATTCTATTACTTAGTCGCCATAATACTACGCTTGTATGAATCTAGATTATCTAAAGCCATTCCAGTGCCCTTCGCTACTGACAACAAAGGCTCTTCGGATAAATAAGCAGGAACTCCAATAGCATTAGTAAGTAATTTGTCTAAATTTTTCAAAAGAGAGCTCCCTCCAGACAAGACCATACCTTTACTCATCACGTCGGCAGATAACTCTGGGGGAGTATCATAAAGCACTGATTTAACTGCAGTAATAATGGCTGCTAACTCATCTTGGATAGCCTCAGTAATATCGTCAGAATTAATAGTAATAATGCGAGGTAACCCTAATATCATGTCTCGACCCTTAATATCTAATTTTAATTTCTTTTCTAAAGGTAAGGCTGACCCTATTTTGATTTTAATTTGCTCGGCAGTCCTTTCGCCAACCGCTAAATTGTATTTTTTACGAATAAAACTAGCAATAACCGAATCTAATTTATTGCCAGCGACTCTAACTGAAGTACAGGCCACAATACCTCCCAGGGAAATAACTGCTGCTTCGGTAGTCCCTCCCCCAATATCAATAATCATGTGCCCCTCAGCTGAACCAATGGGAATATTAGAGCCAATAGCAGCGGCAATCGGCTCTTTGATGATATAAGCTGCTTTAGCCCCCGCCTTCATAGTAGCATCTACAACGGCTCTTTTTTCAGTAGACGTAATCCCCCCGGGGACGGCCACCATTACTTCTGGACGAAAAAAACTAAAACGACCCATAGCTTTGCCGACAAAATAACGCAACATAGCCTCAGTAGTTTTGTAATCAGCTATCACTCCATCTCTTAATGGTCTCTTAGCAACAATAGTATCTGGAGTTCTTCCTATCATTTCCTTAGCATCGTCGCCAACAGCTAGAACACTTTTATCTATGGTAGAGATCGCCACAACTGAAGGTTCGTTAGTAACAATCCCTTTGTTTGGTAAGTAAACCAAAATATTAGTTGTCCCTAAATCTATCCCTATTTTTTTTACAAACATATATTAAATAAAAGGTTAATCTTTAACTATAGACTTTTTGTATCTCAAATATTCCCTGAGCAAAATAGAAAGAATTGTTGCAGCTGGCACAGCTAATATCATTCCAAGGGGACCAGCTATTTTCCCCCCAATTAACAAAATAACAACAATTATTAATGGGTCAAGTCCGACAGCACGATGCATTATATATGGAGTAACCAATGTATTTTGAACTTGCTGAATAACAATATATAAAATAATAACGGCTAAAGCTAATACGGGAGAATGAAGAAAAGCAATCATTACCGCAGGAACACCACCCAACCAAGGTCCAATGTATGGGACAAGTTCTGTTAATGCTGCGATTAGAGCTAACGTTAAGGCAAATTTTACTCCCAAAATAGATAAACCAATGTATGTTAATATTCCGACGAACAAACAAAGAATTAACATTCCCCGACTCCAATCGCCAATCTCCTTTTGGCTAGAATTTGTAAAATTTCTAAATAATTCTTGATACTTAAGTGGCAGAAAGGAACTAAAACTAGGTTGCGATCCCTTTTTTCTAACTGATAAATAAAAAGTAATAACTAGAACCATTAGAAAAGAAACGACTTGTCCTGCGACACCTCCCAATAGAGAGAAAAATGCTTTACCGGTGATTGGTGATGTATTCATCCACTTATCCAGTAAACCAGAAAATTGTATTTGCGTTTTAATTGGAGCGTTAGTCAAAAATGACTCCAAAATTGCTGGAACTTGTTCTGCAAAAAGTTTACTTTGACTAATTGCCATAGGCACTACCGCCCAACCGATTAACCCTAAAATCAGAAAAATAATTATATAAACAAAAAATGCACCTAACCAACGGGGTATTTTTTTGCGCTCAAGATAATTCACCATTGGAGTAATGATTGTTGCTAAAAGACCAGCAAACAGAACTATCAAAATAATATCACGAATAACATACAAAAACCATAACCCCAGACAAATACCTACAATCTTTACGATTGACAAAATGTCAGGTTTAATAATTGTAATTTTTTGCTCTGACATATAATTATAAATTATAAATTATAAATTTTTATTTTCTATATCTTATATCTATTATATCCCTTCTTCTAAAACCCGCAAGAATTGAGTTAAATGTTTAAATGGGCCTATAATAGATAAACTAAAACTATTCTTTTTGAAAAGACTATTAGCTAGAATTTCTATATCTTCCGTCCTAACAGCTTTAATTCTTTTCAACCTCTGTTGGGGGGTTATTATTTCCTTCGAGAACAAACCTTGCCTGGCATACCAAGAACTTAAAGTCAGAGAATTTTCTAAAGATAAAAGCATAACACCTTGAAAATAATCTTTAGCTCTCTTAAGCTCCTCTTGGCTAACGCCATGTTCTTTCATCCTTTTTAGTTCACGTAAAATAACTTTTAAAGTTTGAGAAACTTTTTCCTTATCTACTCCAGCGCAAATAGCATAACTCCCGATATCTTGATAGGAATTCAAATCTGTTTTAATAGAATAAGCCAACCCTCTCTTAACTCTAACCTCTCCAAAAAGACGAGAACTCATATTTCCACCTAATATAATTGACAAAAGAAGCATGGTTTCTGTTCTGGGGTCACCATAAGGGTAAGCAAACCCACCTAAGGCAATTTGTGCTTGTTGAATATTTCTATATAAAATTCGGACTTTATTATTACTTTTCCCATTAAGTCTAAAAACCTCATACTTATTTTTTTTCTTTTTTGTTAAATTGTCAGCAAAATATTTTTTGCTTAACTTAATTATCTCAGACCTATCAAAATTACCAGCTACTGCCATAACCATCTGACTGGATTGATAAAATTTATCTCTATAATTAATTAATTTAGTTAAACTCATTTTTTTGACATCTGCACTACGACCGCTTATCGGCTTACCCAATATATGGGTAGAATAAAGAGTTTCTTCAAAAAATTCATCAATATACATTAAAGGATTTTCTTCGTACATCTTTATTTCCTCTAAAATAACATTCTTCTCTTGTTTAAATTCTGATGGATTAAAAAGAGAATGAAAAAGCATATCTGAAATAACATCAAAACTAACCTTGACTTTATTAGCCGTTGTTTTAATCCAATAACCAGTATGGTCTTTAGAAGTAAAAGCGTTAAAATGAGCTCCAATTTTATCCAATTCTTTGGCAATAGCTAAACTGCTTGGTCGACGAGAGGTTCCCTTAAACATTAAATGTTCAATAAAATGCGAAGCCCCATATAATCCTCTACTTTCATAACGGGACCCAGCTGGCAATAAAAGCAAAACAGTAACTGTTTTTGTATTTTGTGTTGGTGCTGTAATTAATTTAAAACCATTTGGAAAAATCTTTTCTGAATACATAAATAATCATTTATTCTAACTTTTTTCTAAAAAAATCAACTAAATTGCTAATATTGATCCTTTCTTGCTTCATCGTGTCTCTGTTACGAACTGTAACTTTTTTATCTCCTATGCTATTAAAGTCAACGGTCAAGCAGTATGGTGTTCCTATTTCATCCTGTCGACGATAGCGACGACCAATTGACGAAGTTTCGTCATACTGAACTGTCCAGTATTTTCTAAGATTATGATAAATTTCTTTAGCTATTTTACTTAGGGGAGCTTTTTTGCTTAGAGGCAAAACCGCTATTTTAAAAGGAGCCAAACTATAATGAAGACTTAAAACCATTTCTTTCTCTTTTTTAGATTTAGTCGTAACTGTTCGTCCTCCCTCTATTTCAGTATAAGCATCAATCATAAAGGCTAAGAATGAACGAGCTACCCCAGCAGAAGTCTCAATAACATGGGGAATAAATTTCTTATTTTTCTCAATATCAGTATAGGTTAAATCATGTCCACTATGTTTGCTATGGTTAGATAAGTCCCAATTACCTCTATCGTGGATTCCTTCTATTTCGTCCCAACCCCAAGGGAACCTGTATTCTATGTCAACAGCTTTTTGAGCATAATGAGCTAATTCTTTTGAAGAATGTTCCTTAAATCGCAAATTTTCTTTTTTTATACCTAAATCAATATACCAACCTATACGTTCTTTTTTCCAATATTCAAACCATTTATTCTTTTCGGATTTATCAGGAGAAACAAAGTATTGCATCTCCATCTGTTCAAATTCTCTAGTTTTAAAAATAAAATACCGAGGGCTAATCTCGTTACGGAAAGCTTTACCAATTTGAGCTATCCCAAAAGGAATTTTCAAACGCATGGCATCTTTCATCCCAAGATAATTCATATAAATCCCCTGACAAGTCTCTCCTCTTAAGAAAGTAACTGCTGCCTCGTTTTCTACAGGACCAATAAAAGTTTTCATCATTAGATTAAACTTTTTTTCTTTAGTCAACTCTCCTCCACAATCAGGACATCTATTTTCCTTTAAATAGTCTTGACGAAAACGATGATGACATTTCTTACACTCTACTAAAGCATCACTGAAACCTGCAGTTAAATGGCCAGAGGCCCTCCAAACTAATGGAGACATCAGAATACTAGCATCTATACCCACTACGTCATCTCTACATTGAGTCATGTTCTTCCACCAAGATTGTTTAATGTTATTCATCAACAAAGTGCCTAAAAAACCATAATCATAACAGCTTTCAAAACCACCATACATATCAGAAGATGGAAAAACAAACCCTCTCCTCTTACATAAATTAACAATTTTTTCTAAAGAGTTATTCATTTTTGATTAAATAAAAATTAATACGTGGTATCATCTTCATTTTCAAGCGCCTGTTCAATAATTTTTGAAAAAAGCCTACCCTTTTACGCAAAGACCCAAAAGCTTTATTGGCTTGGTCAATCGGGAAAATACTTACAGAAACCTTTGTTGACGATAAATCGGCCGAAGTATCTACACCTACAATTGTTACTAACGAATTTTCTGGCGCCTCAAACTCACGCATAATAATCTCTCCCAATTCTCTCCTAATTAATTCATTAACCTTTAGTTGTCTTAAAAAACTCATAAAAATTATAACAGCTTAAAAGTATTAATTACTAAATTAAATTTATACCCAAGATAATCAGCTGCCTTCCTGCAATAAGCCATGCGGTCAGTAAATATTTCAAAGTATTCAATAATAGGAACAAAATTAGTATCAATTTTTAAAAGTAAACTAATCTGTTTTTTAGCTTTATTGACCCTTAGCTCTGAATGGGTAACTGCGTAATTTACACGATTATGTTTATCTTGTTTGATTTCTTTCATAGACTTAGAAGAGACTCTATTTCTGTGGACATCTGATTTGTCAGCCAGAACAACTAATGCTGATATTTTGTTGGTAAGCTTCATCGTATCTTTATCGTGATTAGCAATAGCCTGCATAATTAAAGATATTTCTTCATCGGAAAAATCATTAGTAAAAATTTGATGAAATAATAACGCCCCCCAATAATGATGTCTAGAACGTCCTAAAAAATTACCCATATCATGGCAAAACCCAGCAATACCTGCTAATTCTTGGTCTATTTCCCTAAACCCCATTTCTTTGGCTATTCTTTTAGCCTCCCTAGAAACCAAATCACTATGGCGGAAACCATGCTCAGTATATCCTAGCGCCTGCGTAGACAAATCACTCTGTTTAATAAATTCTAAAACTTGAGAATTATTTTTAACTTGTCCTAAATCAACCATAAAAAAATGTTAAATATTTAATTTTGCTCTAATTTTCGCTATATCAAATCCAATAATTATTTCTTCATCTATTTCAATAACTGGGACAGCCATTTGCCCAGTTTTTTTAACAAAATGATCTATAGCTTCTTGGCTTTGACTCAAATCAATTTCCTTAAATTGAATATTGCGTTCTTTTAGCCAATCTTTCAATTGCAAGCAATGACCGCAAGCAGGGCTAGAATATACCGTAATCTCCACAAATTTATATTATTATAAATTATTATCTTAATTAAATTATATCTTAAAAACAAAAAATGTAAAGCAAAAGAAAAACTGTCGAAGTTAAGCTTCAACAGAGAGTTAAATTGGTAGCGCGTAGGGGAATCGAACCCCTGTTACCAGGATGAAAACCTGGCGTCCTAACCACTAGACGAACGCGCCATTTCTGAATGATAACAAAATCATTAAAAATGTCAAAGTCAAATTTTATTGAAAACTGACCCGTCGGGTCAGTTTCGATCAGTTTCTTGAAATTACAATTTACCTTCTTTAATCATAGCCCTGATATCTTTCATTAAATTTAGATAAAAAGCAAGATTATGAATAGTAGCCAACGTCTTGCCTAACTGTTCTTTCGCCATAAATAAATGTCTAATATAGGCTCTAGAAAAATTTTGGCAAGCATAACAAGAACAATTTGAATCTAACGGCTTAAAATCATTCTTGTATTTGGCATTAGTTATGTGTATTTTTTGATAAAAATTTGTTGATAACTGACCCGTCGGGTCAGTTTTATTAAGCCTTACATATAACAGTCCGTGACGGGCATTACGAGTCGGAATGACGCAATCAAACATATCAATTCCAAGTTTAACAGATTCAACGATTTGTTCAGGCAAACCAGCTCCCATTAAATAACGAGGCTTATCTAATGGCAACTCCTGAACAGCAGATTGAATTGCTTCATATGTTTCCTTGATTGGCTCTCCCAATGTTAGCCCGCCGATAGCATATCCATTGAAACCAATTCTAACCAACTCTTTCGCGCTTTTTGCACGCAAATCTTTGTAAACTGAACCTTGAACAATTCCAAAAAGCAATCTATCAAGTTTTTGTTTTTTATATGCACCTTTGCAAAGCTTTGCCCAGGTAGATGTTCTATCAACAGCCCTTTGCGCTTCAATTTTAGTGCAAGGCCATTTAATACATTCATCCAAACACATCATTATGTCTGACCCTAAAATATTTTGAATCTCAACAACATTTTTGGGTGATAAAAAAACACTTTTCCCATCAATTTCAGATTGAAACTCTACACCTTTGTCAGTGACTTTTCGTTTTTTAGATAAAGAGAACACTTGATAACCACCGCTATCTGTTAGTATAGGCCCCTTCCATCCCATAAATTTATGTAATCCCTTTGCTTTTTTAATTATATCAAGCCCTGGACGCAAAAATAAATGATATGTATTAGAAAGAATTATTTGAGCATCTAAATCTTTTACCTGAGACATAGTTACTCCCTTCACCGTAGCTTGAGTAGCAATAGGCATAAAGAAAGGGGTACTTATAGTCCCATGCTTAGTTTTCAATTCTCCCAAACGAGCTTGAGAAAGATTAGATTTTTTCACTAATTTAAACATAAATTAACTAACCTGCCATTTTAAAAATTTATTAATTAATTCCCATATACTCAAAAATTCTTGCTTTTTGATATTATATCTTTTTAAATGATTAAAATCTTTATAAAGAAAATCTCTTAAAATTTTTAAAGAATTCAAGCTGATTTCAGTCCTAGCGCCATCCAAAACAGATGACGACCCATGGTTAAAACAAACAATACTTCCCTTACTTAAATCAAAAAAGATTTGTTTTGTAGAGGGACCTTTCCCGCAAACGGAACAATATTTTAATTCAGGAGAATAGCCAGCAAAGGCCAAAAGTTTAATTAAAAAAGCAGCTGCTAGAGGCAATGCTTTTTTTGTAGGCAATCTATCCATCTGACGCAAGAATTCAAGAATTAAAGCTAGAATTTTCTTATCAGTTTTTTGAAATTTAAGCAATTCATCAACCTTTCTTAAGATATTATTAAGCAACAGAATCTTCTGATAATCTTTAATCAATCCCCCAAAATTCTCCTGGGTTTCTCCGTCAATTAAACGATAAAAATTCTTTCCCTTAATTACAACTAGATTTAAAAAAGAAAAACGGGCAGAGATTATAGGGTTTAACTTGCTGTTAATTTTACGAGATCCTTGCACAAAAATTTCAACTTTACCCTGTTCTTGACTATAAAATGTTATAAATTTATCATTTTCTCTAATATTACGTTCCTTGAGAATAACCCCCGATAAATGCTTAGAAATAGACATATCAAAAAAACTATTAATCGTGAATTATTTAACAAGCGTTAAGGTAATATATATGCCACTTAAAGAAACTTGCTGCTGTATCAAAGTTTTTCCCTGAAATTCTCCGATTATAATATCTTTACTGCCAGTTTGAGACTTCAAGAATTCCTTTTTATTCTGAATCATTTTTTCTAAACCTTTGTCAGTGTCGGAACAATAAAGACTAACCAAATCATCTTTTGTTAACTTAGATTTTTTACGTAGAGAATTCACCGCTCTAACTAACTCCCGACAATTCCCTTCTTCTTTCAAGGTAGGGGTTATCTCTGTGTTTAAACATATCTTAATACCTCCTTCTTTTACTTCTTGCCAGTTGTTTCCGTGAGGTAGTTCTTGGACAAATTCAACTTTTTTTATGTTGAGCTCATCTCTAATCAATTCTATTAAATTATTTGAAACCTTAACTCCTAAAATATTTAACCTACCTAAAGGTTGACGAACTTTTATTTTTGCTTGCGCCCTTAAATTGTGCCCTAATTCACAAATTTTTCTAACTGTTTGCATTTCAGACAATAATTTTTCGTCAATTAGGTCTTTATCAAATAATGGCCAATCTTGCAAATGGACAGATTCTTTTTCTCCGTCTAATTCTTGATATATATACTCAGCTAAAAAGGGCAAAAAGGGAGCCATCACTCTACTTAGACAAAATAGAGTTCTTCTTAGTGTTTTTAGAGCCTTTATTTTCTCGTCTTCATTATTTTTTCTAAATCTAACCCTTGACCTCCTAATATACCATATAGATAAATCATTAACAAAAGCTGGTATCTCTCTTACTGCATTTAAGTCATAATTATCCATCCTTTTAGTAACATTTTTAACCAACAAATTAAGTTTACTGATAATCCATTGGTCAAGAACGTTAGTAATATCTTTATCTTTGTCTAGATTCCCAACTTCAATGTTTCCCCTAAACATTTGATAAAAAGTATGGACATTTACTAGTGTAAGAAAAAACTTACACTGCTCTTTCAAATCTTTCTCTGAAAAACTCAAATCTTCTGCTTTCATTACTGGAGAATTAGTTAAATAATACCTTATCGCATCAGCTCCATATTCTTCCATTATTTCCATTGGGTCTGGATAATTGTCTAAATGCTTTGACATTTTCTTTCCATCTTCGGCCAAAACCATTCCATTAACTATTACATTTTTAAAAGCATTTGTTCCCTTAAGGGCGGTAGCCAAAACGTGCAAATAATAAAACCAAGCACGAGTTTGGTCAACCCCTTCCGCGACAAACTGAGCTGGGAAATTCTTTTCAAATTTTTCTTTATTTTCAAACGGATAATGCATTTGAGCATAGGGCATTGATCCTGACTCAAACCAACAATCCAAAACATCTGGAACCCTCTTCATTGTTCCGTTACACTTTTCGCATTTAAAGGTATATTTATCTACAAAATGTTTATGCAAATCTTCAACTTTATTCCCAGAAACTTTTTCTAATTCTTTAATTGAGCCAAAAACCTTTTGCTCTCCACATTTATCACACACCCAAAGAGGTATGACAGAACCCCAAAACCTTTGCCTTGAAATCGACCAATCTTTAGCCCCTTCCAGCCATTTACCAAATCTACCGTTTTTAATATGACTAGGAATCCAATTAACTTCTTTAGCTGTGCTTAGAGCTTGTTCTTTAATTTTCGTAACACTAACAAATAGGGAAGAGGTAGCATAATTTAATAAAGGTGAATCACAGCGCCAACAATGAGGATAAGAATGAGTAAATGGGATTTCTTTAAAAACCAATCCCTTTTTTGTTAAAAATTCTAAAATTTTTTTGTCTGTGCTAACGGGGTCAGATTTTGGTTTCACCTCTTGCCCTTTAAAATCTATAACTTCATCGACAAAACATCCGTTCATTCTAACATGTTGAATAAATGGCAATTGTTTTTCTTTCCCTAAATTCATATCATCTTCTCCAAAGGCTGGAGCAATATGAACAACGCCAGTCCCGTCTTCCCCGGTAACAAAATTAGCTAATTGAATGGTATATAAATTTTGTTTATTTTCTATATCTTTGTCTAAATAATAATTAAACAATGGTTTGTATTTCTTGCCCTCTAATTCTTTAGCTTTGATTTCTTTCAAAATTTTATATTTTCTGTCTTCAAACACGCTTTTTAAATTTTCTTCCACACATATAAACTTTTCGTTCTCTGATTTAACTAAAACATATTTTAAATTCTCTCCTAAGGCCAAAGCGACGTTCCCTGGCAAAGTCCATGGCGTAGTTGTCCAAGATAATATATAAACACCAGGTTGATCTATTAATTCAAACTTAACAACAACAGAAATATCTTCTACGTCTTTATACCCATCACTTACCTCATATTGAGATAATGTTGTCTCACATCTAGGGCAAATATGCATTGATTTATAACCTTCGTAAATTAATCCCTTATTCCACAATTCTTTGAAAACCCACCAGATACTTTCCATATAATCTTTATCCATTGTTTTGTAGTCATTGTCCATGTCTACCCAACGACCAAAACGATGAATGATTTCTTTCCATTCCTCGGAATACATCATAACTTTGCTTCTACAGGTTTCGTTAAATTTATGGACTCCCAGTTCTTCAATCTGTTTTTTGCTTTTAATGCTCATCTCCTCTTCAACAATATTCTCAACAGGCAAACCATGACAATCCCATCCCCATTTCCTTTCGACATGGTAGCCTTTCATTGTCCAATAACGAGGGACAATATCTTTCATTAAACTAGCAACTAAATGCCCATAATGAGGAGTGCCAGTAGCAAAAGGTGGTCCATCATAAAAAACAAAATCACCTTGAGGAGATTTCTTCCTCAAAGATTTTTCAAAAGTTTTATCTTTGTCCCAAAACTTTAAGATTTTCTTTTCATTTTCCGCAAAATTAAACTGAGGCATAAAATTGATTTAAAAAACTATATGCTCATATTATACATATAACAAACATATAATCAAGAATGAATATTTTTTTAAGGGCTAGAAACTAAATTAGTCTTCAAAAAATCAACCTGTTGCATTAAAGGAGTGTTAGTAAATTTATCCTTAGCTGTCAAGAAAACATCTTCTGTTAAAATTATTTTCGAGTCTACATCTTCTAGTTTAGGAATAATCGCTATTTCAAAATCAGCTTCCAACAAAGGGGAAGGATGGACGCCCTGATAAGACGATAGCTCTGGGATTTGCCAGGTTACCTCTCTATTTAATTCATTATACGACAAAACTCCTTGTGTTTTTTCTATTTGATCCGTCCACTCAACATAAGAAGGTAATTTTGTTTTAACTATTACATTTTCAACAGCATTACTACCATTTTCTAAGCGCCAAACAACTCGATAAAAGGTTTTCTCATTAACTTTCAATGGTGGGAGCTCCTCTCTTTTTAGTTCATTATTGATATAGTCATAATACCCTAATCCTACATCTAGATTCAAATCTGTAATAATTTTTAAATCTATTTTCGGACTTTGGGCGATTATGCCCTTATAGTTTTCTAGATCGCCACTAGCAAAAACTTGAATTCCGTTTTCTACTTGGGCGAATCCATTTTTTTGAGCTTGAGAAACAGAAATAAGTGGTAAATAAAAAACAATTGATCCCTTGTCCCCCGCTTTAATTTCTGTTAAATTCGGTATTAATCTTGAATCCCATCCCCTCGACATTAAATCGGAAGATTGTCTAGATTTAATATAGGGAGGCGAGGTTTGATACTCTGAATCAAGGTAATAATACCAAAAATTTTGTTTTAAATCATTTAAATCAAAATATTGATTTTTATCTGAAAAAATTTCTATCTTTAAATTCTTAATATCCTTTTCGCTGTTATTTTCATAGACCAAAGCTACTGGCAATAATTCTCCCCAATTATAATTAACAAACGGAATTTTTAAATTTAAATCAAAGGGAAATGGTTCCACTCGTAAATAATCAGAAAAATAATCCTGAAATTCCGATGAAAAACCCTTCAAACCAAAATACAAAAAACCTTCTACTAAAGAGTCGTGATCGGCTTTTCCTGAAAATACACCTTTTATCTTGATTTCTTGTAAAGTTTTGCTTTTTATTTCTTCCCAACGCCAAATATAACGATTGGTCGAATCCCTCTCGTAGCCAGATATATCTGGGCTAATTAAAAAGCTAGAAGGAAAAGATAAAGATACTTCCACATGGGTCAAGTCGCATGACTCTGAATTGCGAATAAACACAAAAAAAACACACTCTTCTCCTACATGGCAATCCGAGGAACCATGAACCCAAAAATCAACATCCTTCTCGTCTGTACCAATGTTGTTAGTCCTATCAGAATAAAAAAAACTAATTAAGCTAATAACCAATATTAAGAATAGAAAAACAAAAACAAGGCTCAAAAAACTTGACGCCATGTTTTTGCTTTGATATTTCATCTTATAATTCAATCAAACAATTATTGATTCAATAATTGCTCTATAGAAGAAACAACCGAAGAATCTGTTTTCAATTCCTCTATAAACAAGACATGATCTTTGTTAATTCTCATAAAATTCTCTGGTCCGTGAATTTCATCATCTATACTCATCAAAGAAAGTTGAGACTGAGGCTCTTCTCCCTCAACAGAAGAAGGGACTTGCTGTACTTGTAGATAGTAAACATCGTTTAATGTTATAAACTCTGTGTTTTCTTTCTCGATTTTTCCAAAATAAGTTCGGCCATTAGTCAAAAAAACAGCTGACCAAGGAGAAGTTTGGTTGATTCTTGGCTTCAAAAAGAAAAGGGTTAAGACAACAACCAAAATAATCAGAACAACAATACCAATAATTAATGCAAGTAAGCCATGTTTCTTTTTTTTAGAAGATGGAAAAGAATCAGAATTTACGAATTTTGTTTTTGTTTCGCTCATAATCAATAATTTAAAAATTATTAGAATTAATTAGAATTAATCGTCCTTTGATAAAAATTTAAAGTTTCGCGGGCACATTTATCCCACTTGAATTTCCCAGCTAAAAGCTTTCCCTTATCTTTAAAGATATCATATAATTTTTTATTAGTCAATAAATTGTAAGCAGCGGTCATTATTTCAGAAACGTTATAAGGATCAACAATTACTGCTGATTGACCAGCTATTTCTTTCATAGACGAAGTATTGCTAGTAATAACCGGTAATCCCTTTGCCATAGCTTCAATCACTGGGAAACCAAACCCTTCATAAAGAGATGGAAACATAAATAGACTGGCTCCCTCGAATAAAGCATTTAAATCTGAAGCTTCTATATAACCTGGGAAAATAATATCTTCCTTATATTTTGATAAAGAAACTATTTGCTTAATTTTTTTAAAATCGAAGTTCTTATTACTACCCGCTAAGACTAATTGATACTCTGGAAAAACTTTCCCCTTTTCCGTTTCCATTTTTTTTCTTAAACGTTCATAGGCGAAAATAATACGAGTAATATTTTTTCTAAGACCAAAATTACTTAAAGAAAATAAATAATCCTTTTTAATTTTATATTTACTTTGAACTTGTTTAATTTTAGATAAAGTATTTTTTTTAAAAAATCTTTTATCAACACCGTGATAAATAACCTTAATCTTTTTACTATTAATATTAAAAATTTGCTGTAAATCTTTAGACGTAGACTTAGAAACCGCAATAATTCCTTGAGCTTTATCTAGAATGCTTGGCAAATTTTTTCTAAAAATAATATCTTGATTTTGTCGAGAATATAATTCAAAAAGTTTACAAATTGCTAAATCATGAACGGTTACTATAGTTCTGCCAATGTATGGACGTGGCAACCAAGGAATTGGTGAATGGAGAATATCTAATTTTTCGCGAGAAATAGTTGCGCTAACTAAAAAATGAGCATATTTGTCAGGCATTAAATTAGCATATTGCAAAAATGGAATAAATTTAATTGAAACATTTTTTTGTTTAAACTTTACTATTCTATCTTTCCCAATAGAATGGTCAAAGAAAAGAACATAAGTATTCTTTTTGTCAATTTTTAACAAATGACGAACTAATTGATATGTATAATGACCAATACCATCACGCTCTCCTTTTTCAGGATGTAAAATTGTCCGACAATCTATGCCAATTTTCATAGATACAATTTAATATTAAAAACAGAAATCAATGAAATCAGTTATTATATTATACAAAATTAAAAACACAAAAGCAAGCCAAATAAATAGTGGACAAAACAAGCATTAATTTGTTAAACTATAAAGAATAAGCTTTAAATACTATCATCTCATGAAAACAATAGCTAAAAACAAAAAAGCCCTATATAATTATGAAATTTTAGATACTTTTGAGGCTGGAATTATTTTAACTGGGCCCGAAGTAAAATCAATCAAGAACGGAAGAATAAATCTTGTGGGTAGTTATGTCATGGCAGATAGTAAAAACAATGTATACCTGATTAATGCTCACGTAGACCCTTATCCCCCTGCCTTTCAAGTCCAACAAGATTATGAGCCAACTCAAAGCAGAAAATTACTTTTTAGAAAAAAAGAAATTCAAGAAATAATTAGCAAAACACATATAATTGGGTTAAGCGCAATACCCCTTAAGGTTTATACTAAGGGTAGTATTATAAAAATAGAAATTGCTATAGCAAGAGGTAAGAAAAAGTATGACAAAAGACAATCAATTAAAAACAAAGATATAAAAAAAAGAATCAATCAAAAGCTCAAAGACTCATTCAAATTTTCGGACTAAAATTAAATTTCCTCCTTTGCCCAAAATTTCTAGGCCAATAGTATCTAATTATAAAATAATTTTTCGTTCTTGAGAAAATTTTTCAAAAAAATAAATACCTGCATTGCAGGCTAAAACTATGGAATATCTCCATGTAATTCTTTTTTCTTTAATTATAACTACATAAACACAAGAGCAAAGCAATTAAATCAGTATCTACCACATTAAATTAATCCTTTCTAATTTTTCGGCCAGTTTCTCCGGGCTCCTTTCCATCCACTTCTATATATTCCCGCACATAAATTACAAGAGATTATACCCATCTTATCAGTTTTTTTAAATTGACTTTTATTATTCCATAGGGTTTAGGTCGCATAATAATTATAATTATTTTTTCTATTATATCCTTCCTGCTACGAAATAAAATATCAAGTTTTATCCAATTCTTTTTTCAAAATCTTTAAACACTTGGTACAAATCTTTATTTTCCCATTTTTTTTGTTTTCCACATTTATTTTTTTAAATAGACTTGCTTTTTTCCCAAAACACTTTTTAATAACATTATCATCTTTAAGAATGTTTCTTAAAGGATTATTAGGTCCAGATATATTTTTGCTTTGTAGATTTACAAGTTGGCGTCTCTTTGTTGCTACATTAGAATGTGATCTAGAAATAGCTGTTTGAGGCCCACGGCCACAGATATCACAACGTCTTGACATAAAAAATAGTTAATTAATTAAAGTTTTACTTACCTAGATAACTAGTTTAACATTTTAAATTTATTTAACAAGTGTATGAACTTACTCTTTTTCTTTTTTATCATAATCCCCTCTGCTATTATTCACGAATATGCTCATGCTTGGGCAGCAGACCAACTTGGGGACCCAACCGCCAAACAAGCTGGACGTTTAACGTTAAATCCTATAGCCCATATTGATATATGGGGAACTATTTTAATGCCTATTTTCTTATCTATATTTTCTGGAGGAAAATTTCTTTTTGCTTATGCCAAGCCAGTTCCCTTTAATCCATATAACTTAAGGAATCAAAAATATGGCTCAGGTTTGGTAGCGTTAGCTGGACCTTTAGCTAACCTAATTATTGCTTTAACTTTTGGTTTAATCATTAGATTTTCCGAATTAAATCAATTTACTTCGCTTCTAAGCATTATTGTTTATGCTAATATTCTCCTAGCCACTTTCAACCTTCTGCCGATTCCACCTCTAGATGGCTCAAAAGTCTTATTTGCCTTCTTGCCGAGCAGATTTAGACATTACGAAATGATGATGCAGAAATACGGATTCTTTATTTTATTTCTATTTATTTTCTTTGGTTTCCAAGCAATATTTCCCATAATATTTGGGATATATAAGCTAATCGTCGGACAACCATTTGTTCTTTAGCCCGAAAAAAATTGACATTTTTTTAAAAATAAAGTAAAATTAATTAAATATTCAATTAACTAATTAACTAGCCTATAAATGCCTACTATAAATCAACTAGTCCGTAAAGGAAGGAAAAGAACTAAAAAAAAATCTCAGACCCCAGCTCTTAGGGTTAACTTCAATATTTTAAAAAGAAAAAGAACTTTCCTTAAAAAGGGTCGTCCATTTTTAAGAGGAATTTGTTTGAAGGTTACCACCCAAACTCCTAAAAAACCAAACTCTGCCTTGCGTAAAATTGCTAGAGTTAGATTGTCTAATGGCATGGAAGTAACCACGTATATTCCTGGGATTGGACACAACCTTCAAGAACATTCAGTAGTTCTCGTTAGGGGCGGTAGAGTAAAAGATTTGCCTGGAGTTAGATATCATATCGTTCGTGGAGTCTACGATACTAGTGGAGTTGAAGGTCGAAAACAAAGTAGAAGTCTGTATGGCACAAAAAAACCTAAATCAGATAAAAAATAAATAGATAACCAAACAACCAAATTTATGAGAGGAAAACAAGCTACAAAAAGAAAAATCAACCCAGATCCCAAATATCAATCAGTTCTTATAGCAAAATTTATTAATCATATTATGAAAGGAGGGAAAAAAAGTATTGCTAGCAAAATAGTTTACAAATCTTTTGATTTCATTAAAGAAAAAACAAAAAAAGACCCCCTAGAAGTATTTGAAAAAGCAATAGAGAATATATCTCCGTTTATTGAAATAAGGTCTCGCCGAGTTGGTGGAGCCAATTATCAGGTTCCTACTCCAACGACTGAATCTCGCCGATACATCTTAGCTTCCCGCTGGATCATTGACGCTGCCCGCAAACGCAAAGGAAAACCAATGTTTCAAAAACTAGGACAAGAATTTCTAGAAGCAGCCGAAAATCAAGGCAATGCTATCAAAAAGAAAGAGGATGTCCATCGTATGGCCGAAGCCAACAAGGCTTTCGCCCATTTCGCTAGATATCATTAAAATTTATTTCCAAAAATCTTTTGATATCTGATTGAACTTATTAAACAAAGTTCTCCTCTTTATTAAGGGGAGAAAATTATTAATAACTAATTATTTAATTTAAATATAAATATGTCTACTGAATACAAATTAGAGCAGGTACGCAATATCGGGATTATTGCTCATATTGACGCTGGGAAGACAACTGTCAGCGAGAGAATTCTGTACTATACTGGGAAAAAACATAAGGTAGGAGAAGTACACCAAGGTGAGGCAGAAATGGATTGGATGGAACAAGAGAAAGAAAGAGGGGTTACTATTACTTCGGCAGCAACTACTGTTTTTTGGACCGATCCAGAAGGAGGCAAAACCAAAATTAATATCATTGATACTCCAGGCCATATTGATTTCACTGCTGAGGTTCAGAGGTCTTTGCGTATTCTGGATGGAGGAGTAGTTGTTTTTGATGGAGTAGCAGGAGTTGAACCTCAGTCTGAAACCGTTTATCATCAGGCTGAAAAATTTAAGATACCACTAATTGGTTTTATTAATAAAATGGACCGTACTGGAGCTAACTTTTACGCTGACCTAGATTCTATTCATGAGCGCTTAACTAAAAATGCTCATCCTTTGCAATTGCCGATAGGTTCTGAAACGAATTTTAAAGGGATTGTAGATTTATTTACCCGTAAAGCGCATATATATTCAGGCGAAATGGGAGATGAAGTGAAAATAGAAGATGCTCCTGAAAATTTAAAAGAAAAAATAGAAAAATATAGAACTGAAATAATAGAAGCTATTATTGTTGATGATGAAGAGTTAATGAATGAATACCTGGAGGGCAAAGAACCAGATTTAAAAATTTTAAGAAAATTACTAAGGCAGGCTGTTATTAAAGGAAAAATAGTACCTATTCTTTGTGGTTCAGCATTAAAAAATAAAGGGATTCAACCCCTTCTAAATGCTATTTCTTTTTATCTTCCATCGCCATTAGATATCCCAGTGATAGAAGGTATTGACCCTAACACAGAAGAAAAATCAACTCGTAAAGCTGACGACAAAGAACCCTTTTCAGCTATAGCTTTTAAAATAGCCACAGATCCTTATGTGGGACGACTGTGTTATTTCAGGGTTTATTCTGGGACATTAGCTTCTGGGTCTTATGTTCTTAACACTACCACAAGAAACAAGGAAAGAGTGGGTAGAATCGTTCAAATGCATTCAAATCAAAGAAAAGAAATTGATAAGGTTTCGGCGGGAGATATTGCTGCCATTGTCGGTATAAAAAATACTACTACTGGCGATACTCTATGTGACGTCAACAACCCTATTATTCTAGAATCTATCAGTTTCCCTAATCCTGTTATTTCTATTGCTATTGAGCCAAAAACAAAATTAGACCAAGAAAAAATGGGAGTAGCTATTACTAAGTTAGTAGAAGAAGACCCAACTTTCCGAGTAAAAACTGACGAAGAAACAGGTCAAACTATCATCTCTGGTATGGGGGAATTACATTTAGAAATTATTGTTGACAGATTAAAGCGAGAATTTAACGTTAATGTTAATATTGGGCAACCTCAAGTTGCATATAAAGAAACTATTACTACTACTGTTAAAAGCGAAGGAAAATATATTCATCAATCAGGAGGACGTGGTCAGTATGGACACTGCTATTTAGAGCTTGAACCTAAGGAAAGGGGAGGAGGATTTGAATTTGTAGATAAAATCAAAGGCGGAGCCATTCCTAGAGAATTTATTCCAGCCATTAAAAAAGGAGTTATTCAGGCTATGTCAGAAGGAGCCCTAGCAGGTTATCCATTGGTAGACATGAAGGTTACTGTTTATGATGGGTCTTTTCATGAGGTGGATTCTTCAGAAGCAGCTTTTAAAATCGCAGCTACACGAGCAATCAAAGAGGGAGTCAAGAATGCAAAACCAACTCTGTTAGAACCCATAATGAAATTAGAAGTAGTGGTTCCGGAAAAGTTTATGGGAGATGTTATTGGTGATCTTAATTCCCGTCGTTCTCAAATCCAAGAGACAAAAGATAGGGGCCAAGTAAAAATAGTCCATGCTCTATCACCTTTATCCGAAATGTTTGGTTACACCACTGCATTAAGGTCAGTAACTGAAGGGCGTGGTAGCTCTAGTATGGAATTCGATCACTACGCCTCTACCCCAGCTCATATTCTAGCTAAGTTAATCGACAAAGATGATAAAAAATAATTGACATTCTGCACAAAAACTGTATCCTTAATATATTACAAGGGGATGTCTTATAATCGACGCAAGAAAATTTGGATAAAAATAAGCCTTTCGTATACATCTTAGGGACGCGTTAGTTCTCTAAAAACATAAATGGCAAAACAATTGCTAAAATAAGGCGAATGCTTAGCATTCCAGCCTTTCAATTTGCTACAGCTTAACAAAAGCAATAGCCGTCAAATTTTTGAATCCTACTAAAAAATTTGATGATTTATCAGTAGGAAAACAACCGGTCTATCGCCCAAATAGGGTGGTTGCATTAACTGGGCTGTGACTAAAGGAATTTGTTCAATTTGTGCCTTTGGTCAAGAAATTAATTGAACTATAAAGGTAGAAACTTTTATCTTAATTCCTGCGAACGCGGGGGAAGTACCCGCCATCTCCACCATACTTAGTATAGTTATAGAAAGAAACAAATTATTTAAATAAGATAAATTCAAAAAATTGAAATACTACCGCATAAATAACAAAATAACTGCTTCTAAAGTTCGTTTGATAAATGAAAAGGGGGAGCATTTAGATATTATTGACACAGAGAAAGCATTAGAAATGGCACGAGAGAAAGAATTAGATTTAGTTGAAATTAGCCCCCAGGCTAATCCTCCTATAGCCAAGATTTTGAACTTCAGCCACCTTAAATACGACATTAAAAAGAAAGAAAAGCAACAAAAAAAGGAACGAAAAGTTAACGAAGTTAAGGGAATACGTTTAACCCCTAGAATAGGAAAACATGATTTAGATTTTCGGATAAAGAAAGCATGTGAGTTTATGGATAAAGGGAATAAAATAAAAATTGAAATGATATTACGAGGAAGAGAGAAAGCTCATTTTCCTTTAGCCCAAAAACTAATTGAAAATTTTATAACTATGCTGGGAGAAAATATTCAGATAGAACAAAAAATAAAAAGACAAGGAAATAGATTAACTGCCTTAATTAGTAAAAAACAATCAAAATGAATAAACCCTCAAAAACAATATCCAAAAGAATAAAAAAAACTAAAAATGAAAAGTTCTTACACATGACTTGTGGGCAGAATCATTTTAATGCGCGCGAATCGCGTAAAATAACTAAAAACAAAAGAAAACTAAAAGCTCTTAGTAAGGGTTTCAGAAAAACACTTAAACAAAATCTTTAATACATAAAACATAAGAACAAATCTTCTAATGGTTCTAATGTCATAACAAATATATATG
>CAZTWG010000004.1:22832-23192 GCA_964617525.1 uncultured Gammaproteobacteria bacterium | reverse complement strand
ATTATATAGCAATGGATATTAAGGCACCTTTAGATGTTGAGAAATATAATGATGTTAGCGGAGTTAAAATCACCTTGAGCAATATCAAAAAAAGTATTAAAATTATTATGGATTCTAATATTGATTATGAATTTCGGACTACAGTTATTCCAAATCTTTTAAATGATAATGATATTTTGCAAATTAGTAATCAAATTAAAGGGGCTAAGAGATATTATTTACAACAGTTTAGTCCTAAAAATACATTTAATCCAAAATTGAAAAAAATAAAACCATATCCCAAAGAATGGTTTGATAAAATTGCTAAAAAGATTAAGGGATTAAATGTAGAGATTCGTTATTAATAGAAATATTTTAAAT
>CAZTWG010000004.1:0-22822 GCA_964617525.1 uncultured Gammaproteobacteria bacterium | reverse complement strand
ATCTAATATTACGTTTATGTTTTTTAAAAAAATACTTTCTCATCCAAAACCTAATTTTCTCAAAAAAGAAAAAGGAGAAGAGGAAGCAAAAGTTATTTGGACAGAAAAAAAACCTCCATTAAAAAAGAAAAAACTAGGCACCTTTTTTACCTTTCGTTTTAAGTTAAGACCTATTATGGGAGTAATGTTAGTAAGTATGGTTATTGGCGCAATTGCAGGTGGCTTTGCTGGATATTATGCTGGTAGTTATTTTTTGACAGATTTTATTACCACTTCTTCTATTGTTGCTCCGCAGATTATCAAACATGATGGAAATGTTTCTTTATCTTTATCAAATCAAGATGCGACTATAGCCGTAGAGCAAGCGAGTCCATCTGTTGTTAGTGTTATAGTTACCAAAGAGGTTAGCACTTATTATGACAACACACAATCTTTATTTGATGATTTTTTTAAAAACTGGTCTTCATCCCCAGACGATCTTTATAATGGTCCGCGGATACCAGAAAATTGGGGACCAAATCCACCACAAGAAGAGAAAAAAGAGATGCGACAAATTGGAGGTGGTACTGGTTTTGTTATCTCAAGTAAAGATGGTCTTATTTTGACTAACAAGCATGTAGTCTCTGATACTGAAGCTGAATATAGTGTTATAACCAATGACGGCAAAGAATATGTAGCTGAAGTTTTGGCTCGTGATCCGTTTAATGATATCGCAATTTTAAAGATAGAAGCTTCTGGTTTGTCTGAGATTGTTTTTGGAGATTCAGATAAATTAAAAAACGGGCAAACGGTTATCGCCATTGGAAATGCTTTAGGAGAGTATCGTAATACAGTCACCAAGGGCGTTATTAGTGGGATTAGTAGGCGAGTAGTTGCTGGCGATACATTTGGTTGGTCTGAAACTTTAGAAAATGTAATTCAAACTGATGCAGCCATTAATTTTGGTAATTCTGGTGGACCTTTAATTAATTTACAGGGAGAAGTAATCGGCATTAATACAGCTATTAGTCGAGAGGGTCAATTGATAGGATTTGCGATACCAATAAATCAGGCAAAACAGGCTGTCGAAAGTGTTAAAAAATATGGCTATATTGTCCGTCCATATATAGGCGTGAGATATGTATTAATAAACAAAAATATTGCTGAGAAAAATAATTTAGAAATTGACTATGGAGCTTTAATTGTGAAGGGAGAAACAGAATCTGACTTGGCTATTATCCCTGGCTCTCCAGCTAATAAAGCAGGTTTAGTTGAAAATGATATTATCTTAGAAGTAAACAAAGAAAAAATTACTTCAGAAAATTCTCTATCCAAAGAAATACGGAAATATAACCCAGGAGATGAGATTGAATTAAAGGTGTATCACCAAGGCGAAGAGAAAATGGTCAATGTAATTTTAGAAGAATATAAGAAGCACGCAGAATAATAACCTTTTTAACTGGTGTAAGTAAAGTTTGGAGGCTTAGCCTCCAAACTTTTATTGATTGTCTGGATTTATATATTTTGATATAATAATAGATATGGAAATGACAGAATTGATTTTAGAGTTAAATAATTTTAAACAACGGCTGGCTAAAATGCGGGATTTTTTTGATATTGGTGGTATGAAAGGAAAAGTTAAACAATTAGAAATAGAAATGGCTCATCCAGATTTTTGGAAAAATCGAGAACAAGCAAGTAGCAAATCAAAAGAATTGGCAGATTTTAAAAATACATTGGATAAATGGCAAGATTTACAAACATCTATAAAAGATTGTTTAGAAATAGCTATTTTAGACAAAGATGATCAGACAGTAACTTTAAGAAAAGATATTGAAAAGGAATTTAGTAAAATTAGAAAAGATTTAATCCATCTAGAAAAGATAACTTTTTTATCTGGCAAACATGATAAAAGTGACGCGCTTTTTTCTATTTTTGCTGGGGCTGGCGGGGTAGATGCCCAGGACTGGACGGAAATGCTTTTAAGAATGTATTTGAGGTTTGCTGAAAGAAAAGGATGGAATACTCGTATTATTGAACAATCTAAGGGGGTAGAGGCGGGCATTAAAAGTGTTACTGTAGAAATAGAGGGACAGTTTGCTTATGGCTTTTTAAAAGAAGAAGCGGGTGTTCATCGTTTAGTCAGAATTTCCCCGTTTGATGCTGAAAAAATGAGACATACATCCTTCGCTATGGTAAGTGTTTTACCTGAAATGGATGAGATAGAAGTAGAAATCAATCCAGATGATTTAAGGATTGATACTTTTTTGTCTTCTGGCCATGGCGGACAGAATGTCCAGAAAAATGAGACAGCAGTTCGTGTTGTTCATCTCCCCACTAAGATTACTGTTAGTTGTCAGTCAGAAAGGTCTCAGTCGCAGAACAAGGAAAGGGCAATGAAAGTTCTAAGATCAAAACTTTATCATTATGCTCAAGCTGAACTAGAGGAAGAAAAGGCAAGTTTGCGAGGAGAATTTAAGTCAGCCTCATGGGGGAATCAAATTCGTTCTTATGTCTTGCATCCATATAAGATGGTTAAAGACTTAAGAACAGGATACGAGACAAATAATCCAGAAAAGATTTTAGATGGAGATTTAGAAGAAATAATTGAAAGTTCGCTCAAAAAAAATAGAAGATAAGCAATCTTAACATAAATTATATGTGTGGAATTGTTGGCTATATTGGCCCCAAAAATGGAATAGAGATTAGTCTTAAAGGGTTAAAACGATTAGAATATCGTGGCTATGATTCTGCTGGTTTAGCTGCTTTATTTGACGATAAAATTGTTTGCCGAAAGACAAAAGGCAATGTTGCTGTCCTTGAAGAAAGATTTTATTCTAACCCAGAAGAAAGTCATTTGGTTGTTGCTCATAATCGTTGGGCAACTCACGGAGAGCCAAGTGAAGATAACGCTCATCCGCATTTTGATTGTCATAAAAAAATATTTTTAGTGCATAATGGGATTATTGAGAATTATCAATCTTTAAAAAAATGGCTAATTGAGAAAGGGCATAAGTTTAAATCAAAAACAGACACGGAAGTAATAGCGCATTTAATAGAAGAGTATTATGAAGGTAATTTATTGAAATCTGTTCAGAAGGCTTTAAATTTATTAGAGGGTGCTTATGGATTAGCAATTATTTGCGAACAAGAGCCTGACAAATTAATTGTTGCTAAAAAGGGTAGTCCCCTTGTGATTGGTATCTGCTCTGAAGGTGAATATATTGTTGCTTCAGACCCAGTTGCTATTCTTGAACACACTAAAAAGGTTATTTATTTAGATGATGGTGAGATTGGAATCTTAAGCCGTAGTGGTTTAAATATAACAAATTTAGGAAACTCAAAAGTTAAAAAAGAAATTCAAAATATTGAATTAGATCTAGAGAAAATTGAGAAAGATGGCTTTTCTCATTTTATGCTTAAAGAAATATTTAAACAACCAGAGACAATATCTAATGCTATTAGGGGTCGTATCTTTAAAAAGTCGGGAATGATTAAACTGGGAGGACTAGACGAATGGCTTGATTTTATATCTGAATCTCCAACGATGGTCTTTTTGGCTTGCGGGACTTCATGGCATGCTGGATTGATAGCTAAGTATCTTTTTGAAAGTTTAGTTAATGTTCCGGCTAGCACTGAATATGCTTCTGAATTTAGATATTCTGACGCGCCAATTGACAAAAAAACATCTTATTTTGTAATTAGCCAATCAGGAGAAACAGCTGATACCTTAGAGTCATTAAGAAAGATAAAAAAGCAAGGTGGTCATGTTTTTGGGATTGTTAATGTAGTTGGCTCTACAATTGCTCGCGAATCAGATGCTGGGATTTATATTCATGCTGGTCCAGAGATTGGAGTTGCTTCAACGAAAGCATTCACCTCGCAGATTACTTTATTATCTGTTTTGTCATTATTTTTAGGGTCAAAAAAGGGGTTGATAAACAAGAAACAGCTTACAAAGTATATTTCCGCGTTAGAAAAACTTCCTCAACAGGTTGAAGAAATTTTGTCGGATAACAAAAAAATTCAAGTAATCGCTGAAAAATATTATAGGTTTAAAAATATTTTATATTTAGGGAGAGGGTATAATTTTCCAACAGCTTTGGAGGGAGCTTTAAAATTAAAAGAGATTTCTTATATCCACGCCGAAGGTTACCCTGCTGCTGAAATAAAACATGGGCCAATTGCTTTAATTGATAAGGATATGCCAGTTGTTATAATTGCTACCAATAAAGAGCATTTGATTTATAGAAAGATAGTAACTAATATAGAAGAAATAAAAGCTAGAGGTGGAAATATTTTGATTATAGCCAACAAAGGAGATAAAACAATCAAACGCTTATCCTCTCAGGTGATTTATGTCCCCGAAACCATTGATTTTTTATCTCCAATATTAAACGTTATTCCCTTACAATTATTATCTTACTATATTGCCGTAAAGCGTGGGTGTGATGTAGACAAGCCACGTAATTTAGCTAAAAGTGTTACAGTAGAATAAGGCATGTTATGACTTTGTCTAAAATATTTTTTTATTGTCTATTATCTTTTACTCTAGGAATAGGCATAGCATCTTTTTTATTCATCCCTTCTTTTTTTATTTACTTTATTTCCGCATTCATACTATTAATGTTATTTATTCTTAATAAGAAGAGCAAAGTGTTTCTTCTTATTTTTATTTTTTTTATTATAGGAATAATTTATTATCAATTCAGGGAAGAATCAATAGATGAAAATCATATTGCTTTTTATAATAACGAAAAAATCGTTTTTCAGGGCAAGATAGTCAAAGAGATAGATGAACGTCTCGATAAGGTCAAAATTACACTTGGCGATATTGTTGTTGGAAACAAAAATTTAAACGGAAAAGTTTTGATTAGTGCTCCTTTATATTCTAACTATCAATATGGTGATATATTAGAAGTTAAGTGCAAAATAGAAAAGCCAAACAATCAAAGTGACTTTAATTATGCTAATTATTTATCTCGTTATGGAATTTATTCTGTTTGCTATTGGCCCAAGATTCAAGTTATTGAAAAATCTAAACCAAATAATATTTACGCGAATATTTTAAAATTTAAAAAGAAGAGTTTGAATTTTATTGTAACCAATTTTTCAGAGCCTCAAGCAACTTTTTTGTCAGCAATATTATTAGGGCTTAAAAAGCAAATACCTCCCGATATGAGAAACTGGTTTAGTCTATCGGGAGCATCTCACCTATTAGCTGTTTCTGGACTCCATATCGCTATTTTAATTCAAATTATTGCTATATTATTAACAAATGTTTTTTTAATTAAACGACAAAAAGTTTTTTTGCCGACAGTTTTTATCATATCATTATTTATTATTTTAATAGGAGCTCCTGCCTCAGCAATTCGTGCTGGACTAATGGGGTTAGCTCTATTATTTGCCAGTAAAATTGAACGGCCCTATTCAGCGTTGAATTCATTAGCTTTGGTCGGAGTGTTAATGTTATTGGTCAATCCAAAATTTTTAATATTTGATATTGGCTTTCAATTATCTTTTTTGGCGGTATTAGGTATTTGTCTTTTCTACAAATTATTTAATAAATGGTTTAAAAAGATACATGATTATAGGTTTTTGCCATTAAGAAGTTATCTAAGTATCACTTTCAGCGCTCAAATCTTAGTTTTGCCGATGGTTTTATATTATTTCGGCAACCTATCTTTGATAGCTCCTGTTACTAATATTCTAATTTTATTAGTTATACCTATAGTAATGTTATTGGGTTTTCTTTTTATATTCGCAAGTTTCATAAATTTTTGGTTGGCGCAAATATTTTTTTGGCCACTTTGGATTCTAATAACTTATATTATTTTAATAACAAAAATTTTATCAGGCATTCCATATCTATCATTTGTAATTATGGGTTTCCCTTTGCTTGGCGTGCTAATTATGTATATTTTAATAATTCTGTTTTTCATTAACATACACTTTGCTGGAAAAAACGAAGACTAATAATTTAAGTATATGCGATTAGATTTTTTCAATAAAAAGAAATCAGAAAAATCTAAGAAATTTATATCAACATCTATATTAATAGTTGGGATATTATTTTTTATTAATTTAACTATTCTCGGATATTTTTTATTTTTTGTTTCTCCTCTTTCGACAGAATTAAGGGTTGTTTTTTTAGATATAGGACAAGGAGATGCGATTTTAATTCAAACTCCTCAACAAAATATTCTAATAGATGGTGGGCCAGATAGAAGTATTGTCAGAAAACTGGACCAATATATCCCAATAACAAAAAGACACATTGATTTAATGATTTTAACGCATCCTGATGGAGATCATTTAACGGGATTAGTAGAAGTTTTACGACGTTGGCCAGTAAGCGCCGTAGCAGAAAGTGGGCTTGAAGGGTATAGCCCAGCTTATATTGAATTTGATTCTTTAATAAAATCCAAAAATATTAAAAGATATATTATCAATACTCCACAAAGAATGGTTTTTAAGGATAATTTATTTTTTGATTTTCTCTGGCCTTCTTCAAAAGAATTAATAGAGGATAATGAAGGAGATTGCAATTTTCTCTCTTTAGTCGCAATGTTGAATTATGAAGATAATGATTTTTTACTGACCGGCGACGCCACCAAAGAAACAGAAAAAGAGTTGATGTCGCAAAATTTAGATTTGAAAGCTGACGTCTTAAAGATTGGTCATCATGGTTCAAAGTACTCTTCAGGTTTGGATTTTTTAAAAGAAATTGAGCCAGAATACGCGATTATTTCAGTTGGGGAAAATAATGGTTTTGGCCATCCTAGTCTAAGGGTTTTAGATAATTTAAGAAAAGTTAACGCTAATGTCTTGCGTACTGATAAAAAAGGTGATATAATATTTGAAAGTAATGGACAAAAATTGAGAGTAAAGACAGAGAGGTAGATATCATTCAATTGTTAATTTGCCTTATTATTTAAATAAGGCATTTTGTTTTAACTATTTTTTTATGGAGAAAACATTAATTTTATTAAAACCCGACGCTTTACAAAGAAATTTATTAGGACAAATTATAGCACGTTTTGAAAATAAAGGATTAAAGATTGTTGGCTTAAAAATGATGAGATTAAATGGCGCTCTGTTGTCTGAGCATTATGCCCATCATAAAGATAAACCATTTTTTAAAGATTTGGTTGACTACATGGGAAGCGCGCCAGTAATAGCAATTGTCTTAGAGGGAATAGAGGCTATAAATACAGTAAGAATTCTTTGTGGACCTACCTCTGGGCGCAAGGCTGATGTGGGTAGTATTAGAGGAGATTTTTCTATGAGTGGTTCTCATAATATCATTCATGCCTCTGATTCCATAGAAGCAGCTACTAATGAAATCAAACGTTTTTTTAAGAAAGAAGAAATTTTTGGATATAAAAAAATGGATTTAGGGGCTGTTTACGCTAAAGAAGAATTAGCTTAAATCATTTTTTGGACAAAATGTGGAAAAGTTAATCTTGCCAAAATATTATTAATAGGATATAGTTATTTGTGGGCGAGCGAGAGAATAACAAATTTGTTTATTTTTTCAGCTAGCAATATGAACATAGAGTTTGTTGCCCTTTATTATTATTTAATAAATATAAAATAATTTCGCGATTGTTGTTACTTTTTTCTTAACAATTAATTATTCAATGCGCGAAAATAATGAGGTAAATAATATGGCAGAAAAAGCAAAATTTGAAAGAGGAAAAACACATGTTAACGTAGGAACTATTGGTCATGTAGACCATGGTAAGACTACATTAACAGCAGCAATTTTAAAATGCCTAAACGCTTCTGGCAAAAAAGTTGACAAAGAAAGGACAGTAGACCAAATTGATAGTGCTCCAGAAGAAAAACAAAGAGGTATCACTATTGCCTTGGCTCACGTTGAGTATGAAACTGACAAACGTCATTATGCTCATATTGATTGTCCTGGGCATGCTGATTATATTAAAAATATGATCACAGGCGCCGCTCAAATGGACGGAGCAATTTTAGTAATTTCAGCGACCGATGGTCCTATGCCTCAAACTAGAGAGCATATTCTTTTAGCTCGCCAAGTTGGGGTCCCAGCTATAGTAGTTTTTTTGAATAAGACTGATATGGTAGAAGACAAAGAATTGGTTGAGTTGGTTAGAGAAGAGGTTAAGGATTTGCTTAAGAAATATGAATATCCTGGAGACGAAATTCCTATTATTGAGGGTTCAGCCCTTAAGGCTTTAGAATGTGGTTGCGGTAAGGCAGATTGTCCTAATTGTGGTCCTATCTTGAAATTAGTTGAAGCTTTGGATGAATATATTCCTGAGCCTAAAAGAGACTTAGATAAACCATTTTTAATGCCTATTGAAGATATTTTTTCAATTGAAGGGAGAGGAACTGTTGTTACTGGTAAGATTGAAAGAGGGAGAGTAAAGGTTAACGACGAAGTAGAAATCGTCGGTTTGAGGCCAACAAAGAAAACGGTAGTAACTGGCATTGAAATGTTTAGGAAGTCTTTAGATGAAGGTTTGGCAGGAGATAATGCTGGCATTCTTTTAAGGGGAACCAAGAAGAATGAAGTTGAAAGGGGCCAAGTTTTGGCTGTGCCAGGAACCGTAACTCCTCATACTGAATTTGAGGGAAAGGCTTATATTCTCTCTAAAGATGAAGGTGGCCGTCACACTCCATTTTTCAACGGCTATAAACCTCAATTTTATATCCGCACCACAGATGTAACAGGTGAAGCAGATTTACCAAAAGGAACTGAAATGGCAATGCCTGGGGATACATTAAGCTTGACTATTAAATTGTCTAAACCTATTGCTCTTGAGGAACAACAAAGATTCGCTATTAGAGAGGGCAGCCGTACTGTTGGCGCAGGAGTAGTTACTAAAATAATTAAGTAAGGGAATTTGTCTGTTTAGCAAGATACTTTCCGAAAAATAACCTCAATGAGGTAAAATTTTGACAAATCTATAATGTATGACAAAAAAGATTCAAGTCCAAAAGAAAAAACAGAAAGAACAGGATAATCCTAATTATAGTCCTCGTATTCGCATTAAGGTAAGGTCTTATGACCATAGAGTTATTGACGAGGCTTTAAAAGAAATTATTACCGCTGTAAGTCGTTCTGACGCGAAAATAGTAGGACCAATCTTTTTGCCCACTATTAAAAGAAAGTATACTGTTCTCCGTTCATCTTTTGTCCATAAAACCTCGCAAGACCAGTTTGAGAAAAGAATTCATAATCGTTTAATTGATATTATAGATTTTAACCCTCAGACTCTGGAGATTTTGAGAAGCCTAAATTTACCTGCTGGCGTAGATGTAGAAATAAAAATGTAAGAAAAATATAATTAAGTGGTTTTTAATTACCATTGATAACCGTTTGTTATTTAATAAATGAAGTGTTAAGGGGAATTAATTACCAAATGAGAAAAATTTTCATTAACTCAAACCAGACAAAATAGTATATAAACAAGCCGGGCATATAACCCGTCTCCAAGGGTCTGGCTGTCCGGTTTTTTTTATTGAATATTTATTTTTCAACTTATAAGGTTAAATACAGAGTATGAAATTCATTCTGGGAAGAAAAATAGAAATGACTCAAGTTTTTCAGGGAGATAAAGTTGTTCCAGCAACTAAGATAAAAGCTGGTCCTTGTTTTGTTACTCAGATAAAAGAAAATAAGTCTGAAGATGAGTCGCATTTTGCTATTCAGATTGGGTTTGAAAAAGCAAATCCCAAAAAAGTAAAAAAACCACAAAAATATATTCCATATAGATATTTATCAGAATATAAGACTTTAGAAAAAAATGACCTTAAGATTGGAGATGAAATAAAAGTTGATGTTTTTGAGAAGGAAAAGAAAGTTGACATAAAAGGTGTATCTAAGGGTAAGGGTTTTCAGGGAGTGGTTAAGAGGCATGGATTTCACGGTTCTCCAGCAAGCCATGGGCATAAGGACCAACTAAGAATGCCGGGTTCAATTGGGTCTACTGATGCAGGTAGAGTTTTTAAAGGAAAAAAAATGGGAGGCAGAATGGGAGGAAATAGCGCAACTGTCAAAAATTTAGAAATTATAGATATCATTCCAGAAGAGAATTTAATATTGATAAAAGGAGCTGTTCCTGGAGCCAGAAATTCTTTAATAAAAATTATCCAAATTTAAATTTAATTTATATGCCTACGGTTTCGGTTTATAATCAAAAAGGGGAATCAATAAATCGCCATAAATTGAATGACCAGATCTTTAATTGTAAGTCTCAAAAAGATATCATTCATCAGGTAGTAGTTTTGTCTTTGGCTAACAAAAGACATCCTTTTGCTCATACACTTAAAAAAGGAGATGTTCGTGGTGGCGGTAAAAAACCTTGGCGACAAAAAGGAACTGGTCGGGCCAGAGCGGGTTCTATTCGTTCTCCACTTTGGAAAGGAGGTGGAATTACTTTTGGACCGAGTAAGGAAAGGAATTATTCTAAAAAAATAAATAAAAAAATAAGAAAGAAAGCTCTTTATATGTGTTTATCTGATAAGGTTAAAAATAAAAGATTATATATTTTAGATAAAATAGAGTTGCCAGAAATTAAAACCAAAAAATTTGTAAATATTTTAAATAAATTAATTCCAGAAAAGAATAAAAAGATTTTACTAGCTTTAGCTGATAATGACAAAAATATTATTAAATCAGCGAGAAATATTGAGAAACTTCGTACTATGCCAGTTGAAAGTTTAAATCTTCTGGACCTGTTAAAGGCAGACTATTTAGTTACTACAGTTAAAGGAATTAAAAAGATAGAAGAACACTATGTCTAACGACATCAGGTACTTGGGTAATTAGGATTTTAATTATTTAGTCTATCTAACTACCCAACCAACTAAGCAACTAATTAACCAATTTAGTATGTCCTTGTTTAAAAAGAAAAAAGATTCTTCAACATCTATCAATGAAGACGAAAAGAAGGGAAAGCCATCCATATCAGAAAAGGACAAACCTTTAGCTTCTTCCGTTTCAAAGGTTTCTGGAAAAATGTCAGAAAAAATAACAACAGTTTCTGACCCGAGAAAGATTCGTCTTAGCTCAAACAAGGATCTTTTTGGAAGTCTTCTACTTCATCCAGTTATAACTGAAAAGGCTATGATGCTGGGAGAAGAAAATAATTGTTATGTTTTTGAGGTTAGTCAGAGGGCAAATAAAATTTCTGTCAAAAAAGCGATTGAGGAAATTTATAACTTTACTCCTGTTAAAGTCAAAGGCAAAAGAGTAAGATATGGCCACTCTCAGGGCAGAACCAAAAACAAAAAAAGAGCTTTAGTTTTTCTTAAAAAGGGCGACAAGATAGAATTTGTAAAAAAAGCCTAAACCAATTTTATGTTAAAGTTATATAAACCAACAACTCCAGGAAGACGAAAGGCGAGTGTAATAGATACGAGGGAGCTCTCTAACGTTAGACCTGCCAAAAAATTACGAGTGATTAAAAAAGGTAAAGCTGGTCGTAGTCATGGCAAGATTACTATTAGGCATCAGGGCGGAGGAGAAAAAAGATATTACCGTCTAGTTGATTTTAGGCGCGACAAATTTGATATTCCGGCGACAATAAAAACATTAGAGTATGACCCTAATCGCTCTGCTTGGATTGCTTTAGTTTGTTATGCTGATGGAGAAAAAAGATATATTTTAATGCCAGAAGGTATGAAGGTTGGAGATAAGATTTTAAATTCTAAGGAAAAAATTGAGGCTGATTTGGGGAATAGAATGCCCTTGAAGCATATTCCTTTAGGTAGTAAAGTTTATAATATAGAATTGCAACCTAACCAAGGGGGGAAACTAGCGCGTTCAGCAGGGAATGTGGTTATCTTAATGGATATTAATAATAATTTAGCTCAATTAAAATTACCATCTAGTGAAAGAAGAATGGTTTCTGAGAATTGTTTTGCTAGTATTGGTTCTGTTAGTAATCCAGAATGGCGTTTCGTTCGTTGGGGAAAAGCAGGGCGCACGAGACACAGAGGTATTAGACCTACAGTTAGAGGGAAGGCAATGGCTCCTGTTGCGCATCCACATGGTGGTGGAGAAGGAAATTCTCCTATTGGCTTAAAGCATCCCAAAACTCCGTGGGGAAAACCAGCTCTGGGAGTTAAAACCAGAAATAAAAAGAAATGGACCAATAAATACATAGTTTTGAGAAGAGTTAAGAAAAGAAAGAAGAAATAAATCAACAATTTATATTATATTTTATGTCTAGATCACTTAAAAAAGGACCTTGGGTAGACCCAAAATTATTAAAAAAGATATCCAAACTAAAACAAGGAGACAAGACAATAATAAGGACTTGGTCGCGAAGCTCAACTATTATTCCGGAAATGGTAGGTTTTGTCTTTGGGGTTCATAATGGAAAAATTCATATTCCAGTTTCAGTTTCAGAAGATATGATTGGTCATAAATTAGGTGAATTTTCTCTAACCAAGAAATTTATTAAACATGGAGGAAAGATGCAAAAAGCTTTAGAAACCGCTTCTAAGAAAAAATAGCAATAATTATAAAATTCTTTTATGCAGGTACAAGCTAGAAGTAAATATTTAAAAATCTCGGCTAAAAAAATGAGATTAGTTGCCGTAACAATTAAGGGAATGGATGTTTCTTATGCTTTAGATTATTTAAAATTTCTTCCTCATAAGGCTTCGCCTTTAGTTTTTAAAACCCTTCATTCAGCTATAGCCAATGCCGAGCATAATTTTAACCTTGATAGTAAGAACCTTTTTATAAAAAAGATTTTTGCTGATGATGGAACAATGCTTAAAAGATGGCGAGCTCGCGCGTTCGGGAGAGCTACTCCTATACACAAAAAGAGCTCACATTTAACTATTATTCTAGAAGAAAAGGTCCCGAGTAAGAAAGGGATTAAACCAAAGGGAGATAAATTGAAAGAATCTTCTATTTTGAAAGATGATGTCAAAAAAATAAAGACAGAGACGTCTGAAAGCTCTGCTTTTAAGAAAGCTACAAAGCAGGAATTAAAAGAGGAAGTCAAAGGTAGCAAACATCGCAAGGGGCAGAATCTTAAACGAGCGCAAAATAAATCAAAAGCTATAACATTAAAAAAGATTTTTAGAAGGAAAAGTATCTAACTAGGCGCTTAGTGCTTAGGTAACCAGGTAATCAGGATTTATAAAGATGAGAAATAATTTCAATCCCAATTAACCAAGTACCTAATCACCCAATTAACTAACGTTTATGGGTAGAAAAGTAAATCCAAAAATTTTCCGTATTCCGCTTATCAATCAATGGGACTCAAAGTGGTTCGCGAATAAGAATAAATTCCGCTTTTTCCTAAAAGAAGATTTGAGAATTAGAAAATTTTTAAAAGTAAAATTAAAAAATTGTGGAATTTCTAATGTGACTATAGAAAGATTTGCTGGAATAATTAGAATAATAATCCGCACAGCTAAACCTGGTTTAATTATTGGCAGAGGTGGACTTGATATTGAAAAGTTGAAAAAGGCAATTAAATCAGATTATTTAGAAAATAAAGATTTAAATTTAGAAATTAACGTTATAGAAGAAAAATCGCCTCTATTGGCAGCAGAAGTAGTTCTAGAGGGAGCAATTTTAGAGATAGAGAAAAGAATGCCGTATAGACGAGTTTTGAAAAAAATTATTAAACAAATCAAGAATGGGGGAGCAAAAGGAGCCAAGATTATAATCAAGGGGCGTTTAGGTGGTGCTGAAATAGCTAGGTCAGAAAAAGCGACTTGGGGAAACTTGCCTCTTCATACTTTACGTGCTGATATAGATTATGCTAGAGGAACAGCAGCTACTACTTATGGTTCTGTCGGCATTAAAGTCTGGATTTATAAAGGAGAGAAGTTTAAAAAAACATCAGAACCAATAAAAAAAGAAGAAACAAAAATAAATAAATAGAACGATATATGTTAATGCCCAAAAAATTAAAACATCGCAAGAGTCATAAGGGCCGTGCTAGGGGTAAAAGAATAGCTACGCGTGGCACTAGGGTTAATTTCGGAGATTTTGGGTTGAAAGGATTAGATTTTTCTTGGATTACTTCTCGACAGATTGAATCAGCTCGTCGCACCATAACTCATTCTTTAAGCAAGAGTGGAAAAGTGTGGATTAGAATATTTCCTCATAAGCCAGTAACTGCCAAAGGAGCTGAGGTGCCAATGGGAGGTGGAAAGGGAGCGGTTGATCATTATGTCGCAGTCATTAAGCCAGGTACTGTACTTTTTGAAATTGCTGGAGTTGAAGAGGGCAAAGCGAAAGAGGCTTTTCGTTTAGCTTCGCATAAATTACCAGTAAAAACTAAATTTGTATATAGAGTATAGCGACTTTGTCTGATAAAATTTAATTTGTTTCGCTCTAAAATTTTAATATTTTAGTATGAAAATATCTGAAATCAAAACAAAAACAAAACAAGAATTGCAGAAAATGTATAGGTCTGAACAAGATAAATTGAGGTTACTACGTTTCGATGTTAAACTGAAGCAATCCAAAAATGTGAGAGAAATACGAAAAATTAGAAAATTGATTGCTCAGATATTAACTGTTATTAAAGAAAAATAAAATAATTAATATATGGCTAATAAAAAATTTCAAGGCACAGTAGTAAGCGACAAAATGAATAAAACTATTGTGGTCGCAGTAAATAGAGCGAAAATACATCCTTTATATAAGAAAAGATATATAACTAGCAAAAGATATAAAGTTCATGACTCCAAAGAAGAGGCTAAAATTGGAGATAAGGTTATTTTTGAAGAATGTAGGCCATTATCTAAAAATAAACGCTGGAGGTTAATAAGTATAAAGAAAAAGGCATAAAGCATTTATATGATTCAGTCAGAAACAAGATTTAAAATTATAGATAACACTGGAGCCAAAGAAGTAATGTGTATTACTGTTTTAAGGGGGTATAAAAGACGTTACGCTGGTTTAGGTGATGTCGTTGTAGCTACCATCAAAAAGGCAGCTCCTCATACTATGGTTAAAAAGGGCGAAATTGTGAGGGTAGTAATTGTTAGAACTAAAAAAGAAACTCGTCGACCAGACGGAACTTATATTAGATTTAATGATAATGCAGGCGTTATTATAGACCCTAAAAATAAAGAGCCAAAAGGTACTAGAATTTTTAGTGTAGTCGCTCGTGAACTACGACATAAAGGTTTTATGAAAATTATATCTTTAGCTCCTGAGGTTTTATAAATATGAAAATTAAAAAAAACGACATTGTCGAAATAATCCAAGGCAAAGATGCTGGAAAGAGAGGGAAAGTTTTAAGAGCTCTGCCTAAAATTAATAAAATTGTTGTTGAAGGATTGAATTTAGCCATTAAACATGTCCGTCCACGTAAAGAAGGAGAGAAGGGGCAAAGGGTTAAGATGGCTATGCCACTTGATGTCTCTAATGTTATGTTGATTTGTCCTCGTTGTAAAAGAAAGATTAGAGTAGGTTATAAGGTGCTAACTAATGGACACAAAGAAAGGTTTTGTAGAAAATGTAACGACATTTTTAAATAGAAAGTTTTATTTAATATTTTAATATTTCCACTATGTCTTCTTTGAAGAAAAAATATATTAAAGAAATAGTACCCGCCATGAAAGAAAAATTTGGCTACAAGAATCTTTTGGCTGTTCCCAAGATAATTAAAGTAACTGTTAATGTTGGTATTAATAGGGCTAAATCTGAAAAAGATTCTAAGTATATTGGAATTGTAGAAGGCACTCTTTCTGATATCACTGGACAGAGGCCAGTTAAGAATTTAGCCAAAAAATCAATTGCAGGTTTTAAAATTAGAGAAGGTCTTGTGGTTGGCGTAAGTACAGTTTTACGTTCTCACATTATGAACGATTTTTTAGAAAAACTAATTAATGTTTCTTTGCCACGTATTAGAGATTTTAGAGGAATCCCAGAAAAGAGTATTGACCAAGGTGGAAATTTATCAATTGGCATTAAGGAACAGATAGTTTTCCCAGAAATTTCTCCAGAAAAATCAGAAAGATTACATAATCTTCAAATAGTGATTACCACTAGTGCTCCTAATCATGAGCAAGGGGTAGAATTGTTTAAATTAATGGGATTTCCTATTATATTATCAAATAAAAATTAATATTTTATATATTTTTTATGGCTAAACAATCTCAAATAGCTAAATCAAAGAAAAAGGTTAAATATAGCACACGTATTGTGAGAAGATGTTGGCGTTGTGGGAGAAGGCACGGATATATGAGAGAATTTGGCGTTTGTCGTATTTGCTTTAGAGAATTGGCTACCAAGGGGGCTATTCCAGGAATCAGAAAATCATCTTGGTAAAATTTCTTGTATTTTTAATAGGTTTAATTTAATAGGAGGTTAGTAATTAAGTTAATTAAAGACATTAAACAAACATATTATGACTGACCCAATTGCGGATATGTTAACTAGAATGAGAAACGCTTTGTTAGTAAAAAAGCAAGCGATAATTTTCCCGCATTCCAATCTCAAATTTAATATTGGTAAAATTTTAGAAAAAGAAAACTTAATAAAAAAGGTGGAGATTATTGATTTGCATAAAGCAAATAAGAAAACTTCTAACAAAGCAGCTAATTTTAAACAAATAAAAATTACTTTAAGATATAATGCTAAAGAGCAATCAGTCATTAATTCTTTGAAGAGAGTTAGTAAGCCTGGATGTAGAGTTTATGTAAAAGGAAATCGTATTCCTAGGGTTTTAGAAGGGTGCGGTTTGGCTATTCTATCTACTTCCAGCGGTTTGATGACTGACAAAGAGGCGAGAGAGCATAACGCTGGTGGTGAGGTTATTTGTCAGATTTGGTAGAAATAAATATTCAAATATTAAATAAATTCTTATGAGTAGAATCGGAAAACAAATTATTTCTGTTCCAGAAGCAGTAGAAATAAAAATTGAGAAGAAAAAAATTTCCGTCAAAGGAAAAAGGGGTGAGCTTGAACAAGCTTTGCCAGATTTTTTGCGAGTTGTAGTCAAAGATTCTAAATTAACTGTAGGCGTAAAGAACATTACAGACAAGAGGCAAAAATCGTTATGGGGAACCATGAATAGATTGATATTTAATATGATCGAGGGAGTTACAACTGGATTTGAAAAAAAATTAGAAATGGTTGGCATTGGATATAGAGGAGAAGTAAAAGACGATAAGCTAATTTTACGTTTAGGTTTTTCTCATTTAATAGAATATCCTATTCCTTCGGGTATAGAAATAAAAGTAGAAAAAAGTTTTATTATTATCACCGGCATTGATAAGCAGAAAGTTGGAGATGTTGCAGCTACAATTAGACGTTTCAGAAAGCCAGAGCCATACAAAGGGAAGGGAGTTAAATATGTTGATGAAGTTATTAGGCGCAAAGCTGGCAAAAAGGCAGTAGGCGCTGGAAGTTAAAAATAATATATGAATACTAAACCAAAAAATATACTTAGAAAAGCGCGTTGTCGCCGAATCCGCGCTAAAATAAAAGGGACTCCAAGTCGTCCGCGTCTTTGTATTTTTAGAAGTAATAAATATTTATATGCTCAGCTGATTGACGACGAGGTGGGGAGGACGTTGGCTTCTTTTTCTGGGAAATCTAACGTCAAAGATGCTTATAAAATCGGGCAGGAAATGGCCAAAAAAGCTTTAGCTCAGGATATTAAAAGCATACTTTTTGATCGTAGTGGATATAAATATCATGGTCAAGTAAAAGCAGTTGCAGAAGGCGCGAGAGAGGGAGGTCTTCAATTTTAAAATAATTTAATTTTATTTATGCCTAAGCCAAAAAGAACAAATAGAGGTGGGATGAGAGGTCCTAGAGTTAAACCAGAGTTTGAGCAAAAACTTGTTGATTTAGCTAGGGTAACTAGAGTAGTGAAAGGTGGAAAACGTTTACGATTCCGTGCCTGTATGGTAATTGGAGACTATAAAGGAAGGGTTGGCTTTGGTGTAGCTAAGGGGACTGATGTTTCAATTGCTGTTGAAAAATCTGTACGTCAAGCTAAGAAGAATTTATTGAAAATTGATGTGTCTACAGGAACAATTCCACATGAAGTCAGGGCTAAGTTTAAAGCAGCTAACGTTCTTTTAAGGCCAGCTAAAAAAGGACATGGTCTAGTTTCTGGTGGGGTTGTAAGAATTGTTCTTTCTTTAGTTGGATTTAAAAACTTGACCACTAAGATTTTAGGGTCTAATAATAAGATTAATAATGTAAAGGCTACTATGAAGGCTTTGAATATATTAATAGCCACTACTGATAAAAAAGAAAAAATATGACTCTTTCATTAAATAATATTTCTCCAAAACCAAAGTCTAGAGCTTCCAAAAAACGAATAGGTAGAGGGAATTCTTCTGGTCATGGCACATATTCTTGCCGTGGGCAAAAGGGACAGAGGTCAAGGTCTGGCGGTAAATCAGGGCTTAAGTTGAGGGGGCTAAAAAAGGCTATTAAGTCTTTGCCTAAATTTTCTAAACTAAAAAGTTCATCCTCTAAGATGGCTATTGTTAATTTGAAAGATATAGGAAGTAAATTTAAAGATGGTGATATAGTTACTCCCAAAGATATGGTTAAGGTTGGTTTGTTGGGAAACTATAAAAATGGTGTGAAGGTCTTGTCTTCTCCTAGTTCATCCAAAAGAACTGGTTTAGATAAAGAATTAACTATCAGTGCTTATGCCTTTTCGGCAAAAGCTAAAGAAGAAATCGAAAAAGCTAAGGGGAAGATAATAATACTTTAATTTTTAAGTATGCGACTCTTAAATAAAATTAGACAAATATGGCAGATTAAAGACCTGAGAAACAAAATTTTGTTTGTTCTCGCTATGTTAATAATCTTTCGAATTGCCGCTCATATTCCTTTGCCGGGAGTAAATCTAGCTAATTTGAAAGATTTTTTTGCTCGCAATGAAATGTTGGGGATGTTAAATATTCTTTCTGGAGGAGCTATGTCTAATTTCTCTATTGTGGCTATGGGTATTTCTCCATATATTACTGCTTCCATTATTATGCAGTTATTAACTATGATAGTTCCTAAATTAGAAGAATTAAGTAAAGAGGGCTCAGCTGGTAGGCAGAAAATAAATCAATACTCTCGTTTTTTAACCGTTCCATTAGCTCTTGTTCAGTCTTATGGAATGCTAATATTGTTAAGGCAATCAGGGCAAACCGTTCTTGAAGATCTTTCTTTTTTCAATATTGCTAATATTTTGATTGTAATGTTAGCAGGAACTATGTTTTTAATGTGGTTGGGAGAATTGATTACTGAAAAGAAAATAGGCAATGGTATTTCTCTTCTAATTTTTGCTGGTATTGTAGAAAGATTACCCGCCTCTTTGCAACAATCTATTGCTGTTTTTGATGTTTCTCAAATTACTAATTGGCTGATTTTAGCAATTTTAGCATTAATTACAGTGGCGGGAGTAGTTTGGTTAACAGAGGGTCAAAGAAATATTCCAGTAACATACGCACGTCGTATTAGAGGGCATCGTATGTATGGAGGAACTGATACATATTTGCCAATGCGCGTTAATCAAGCAGGTATGATTCCTATTATTTTTGCTATTTCTATTGTTTTATTTCCTTCTTTAATCGGACAGTTTATGATAAGATCAAGTTCTACGTTCCTTTTGAATCTTGGTCAATTTTTGATTGGTTTAATGCAGAATCAATTATTTTACGGCTTGTCATATTTTATCTTGGTAGTTGCTTTTACATATTTCTATACCAGTATTATTTTTCATCCAAAACAAATTGCTGAACAATTGCAAAAACAAGGAGGATTTATTCCTGGGATTAGACCCGGAGTTCCTACCTCACAATTTTTATCTAAGGTTAGCAACAGAATTATGTTAGCGGGAGCGCTTTCTCTTGGTTTAATAGCCATTTTGCCAATTATCACTCAAAATGTCTTTAGGATTTCTACTTTTACAATTGGAGGAGCTTCAATTTTAATTGTTGTTAGCGTAGTTTTAGAGGTTGTGAAACAAATCCAAGCCCAAATTTCTATGCACGAATATGAAGGACTATAAAGATTGTTTTGTATAGGATTTTATAATATTAGGGAGTAGAAAATGGCTAAAAAACTTTTAAATATTATTTTATTAGGGCCTCAAGGTTCTGGCAAAGGAACACAAGCTAAACTTTTAGCAGACGAATTTGAGCTAGAGCATATAGAGGTAGGGGATGCTTTGCGTAAAATCAAAAAGCAAACTACAGAATTAGGGGGAAAAGTTGCCCAAATTATTAATTCAGGCAAATTAGCTCCATTATCCATAATTACGGAAATTATTAAGGATAAGGTGGAAGCAGTTTCTAAAAATAAAGGTATTGTATTTGACGGTATCCCAAGAACTATCGCTCAGATTAAACCATTAGAAAACATCTTAAAAGAAAATGGGAGATATATCACTCATGTTTTTTTTATCCAAATTTCAGAAGAAGAGACAGTTAATAGATTAAGTAAACGTTATATTTGTAGTAAATGTGGCAAGATTTTTGTTATTGAGAAAGATGATGTAAATAAATTACAAAAGTGTCCTAAATGTGGAGGGGATATTATTCGTCGCAAAGATGATACTCCAGAAGGTATTAAACAAAGATTATTATTGTATAAAGAAAGAACATTGCCTGTGGCTGAATATTATCGTCAAAAAGAAAAATTAATTAAGATTAACGGAGAGCAATCAATAAAAAATGTTTTTAACAATATTAAATTAATTTTATGAATACGGGCGTCATTATTAAAACAGACAAAGAGATTGAGATTATGCGTCAGGCCGGACAATTGTTGAGTAAAGTAGTATCGCAAGTAGCTTCTTACGTGCGTCCTGGGATATCTACTTTAAGTTTGGACGATTTGGCAGAAAAACTAATTATAAGTTCTGGAGCAAAGCCAGCATTTAAGGGTTATGGAGAGGGTAAAAATAGATATCCAGCGACTCTTTGCACTTCAGTTAACGAAGAGGTTGTCCATGGCATTCCTTCGAGAGACAAGATATTAAAAGAAGGCGATATTATAGGGCTAGACTGCGGTTTAATATATAATGGTTATTTTTCTGATATGGCGATAACTGTCCCTGTAGGTAAAATTTCATCTCAGGCAGAAGAATTGATTAAAATAACAAAAAGAGGACTTAATGTAGCAATTCAAACAATTAAACAGGGAGTTCGTTTAGGCAATGTTTCCTCAGCAATTCAATCCTGTGCTGAAGAAAATAATTTTTCTGTAGTGCGAGACTTAACTGGCCATGGGATAGGAAAAGACTTGCATGAACCTCCTGTAATTCTAAATTATGGTCGCCCTAATACTGGAATAGTTCTAGAAAAGGGGATGACTTTATGCTTTGAACCAATGTTTAATGCTGGAGACTTCAGGGTCAAAGTACTCAGGGATGGCTGGACAATCGTTACTAGAGATAACAGTTTATCTGCTCATTTTGAACATATGATTTTAGTTACCAAAAGGGGCGCTGAAGTTTTGACAAGATTTAATTAAAATATGTTATTATCAATTGATTACGGTTCCAAGCATATTGGGCTAGCTATAGCTTCTCCGCAAATAAAAATAGCTACTCCATACAAAACAATACAAGGAGAGGATATTGCTCTATTGTTTAGGGATCTGCAAGAAATCGTTTTAAAAGAAAAAATAAGAAAGATTGTGATTGGATATCCCCTTAGTTTATCTGGTGGGAGTAGCGAACAAACAAAGAAAACAGAAAAGTTTGTTGAACAATGCAAAAAAGAATTTGATTTTCCAATTGTTATTTTTGACGAGAGATTTACAAGTAAAATGGCAAATAATTTGTCTTTAGGAAAAGAAAATCACTCCATTGCCGCAAGTATTATTTTACAAGATTATATTGACCATGTGGATAATGGGGTCTGACCCCATTTCCCGTGCCCAGCAAATCTGGTCTCTGCGTGGATTTTAATGCGATTTTTTAAATTTGGCGTGATTTGACGAATTAACAATTCTCGTTTATGATTTTTTTAATTTTTTTTCTTGCTAGTTTTGCTCTGTCATTGATTTTAACTCCATTTATACGATGGATAGCGATTAAATTTAATATATTAGATAGACCCGAAACTAGTAAAAGAAAAATTCATTCTAAGGCAATTCCACTTATGGGCGGGGTTGCTATCTTTCTTTCATTTTTTATTGTTCTATTAGTTGCTAAATATTTTTCTTTATTACCGGGATTAGTTCCTTCAAACAAGAACCTAATTGGCATAATAGTTGCCGCTTCACTTCTAATGATTGGTGGTTTTTTAGATGATAAATATCATTTATCTCCTATTCAACAATTTATTTGGCCTGTTTTAGCATGTTTGGCTATAATTATTAGTGGGATAGGCATCACGTTTATAAATAATCCTTTTGGTCCTGGTTATCTGCATTTTGACACAATCAAAATTGAGATACTCAGGTTAAATGGAGTTCCTTACTATTTCACTCCTTTGTCAGATATTTTAACTTTTCTATGGCTGTTGTTGTTAATGTATTCCACGAAATTGCTTGATGGTTTAGATGGTTTGGTGTCAGGGATTACAGTTATTGGTGCTTTAAGTATCGCTGCTCTCTGTTTGTTTACGCAATTTTATCAACCAGATGTAGCAGCTATGGCTTTAATTTTGGCTGGCGCCTTTTTGGGGTTTTTAGTTTTTAACTTCCATCCAGCTAAAATTTTTCTAGGAGAAGGGGGTAGCCTTTTAGCTGGATTTTTTTTAGGAGTTTTAGCTATAATTTCTGGCAGTAAGTTCGCAACAACTTTTTTAATTTTAGGTTTAGCTATTTTAGACCTAATGAGTGTTATTTTTCAAAGATTTTTTGAAAAACATCACTCTATCTTTAGTTCAGATCAACAGCATCTTC
>CAZTWG010000003.1:16401-24672 GCA_964617525.1 uncultured Gammaproteobacteria bacterium | reverse complement strand
AAAGATTATTATATAATATAAGCACTATGACCACTGCCTCTACCAATGTTTTTAACGTTAGTAAGGGCAGTTTTTTGTTATAACGCTTAAAATTTATAAAAATTTCAAAAAAACAAGAAAAAGTTTGCATATATATTGACGGAAGTAATTTCTATAATTATTTGAAAGATAAAGAAATTAGTTTTCCGAAAGGGATAAAATTTGATTTCAATGCTTTTGTCCATCATCTAATGGGCGAAAGAAAATGTATTTCCAAAAGATATTATACTGGTATTATGAGAAATTTTGATAATAGTGAAATCAGTCAAAATTTAGTAAAAGGACAACAAAAATTTCTTGCTAAAATTCAAAATGATGGATTTGTAATAAAACGCGGACGAATAATATATGATAAAGGAAAAATAAGAGAAAAAGGCACGGACGTTAAAATAGCTATTGATTTAATTATTGGAGCAATTGAAAATCACTACGATACTGCCATTTTAGTTAGCTCTGACACTGATTTAATCCCAGCTATAAAATATGTAAAATTTAAATCTAAAAAAATTGAATATATTGGATTTTCTCATCAACCTTCTTTGGGTATACAAAAATATGCTACACTATCAAAATTATTCTCTTTAGACGATATAGAAAAATTTAAAGTGATATAAAATGAAAGTAAAAAAAATACCATTTAAGGAATATAAGAGAATCTATTCAACTGTGCCTCGGCTATGCGTTGAGGTAGTTTTGTTGATAAATAAAGAAATAGCTTTATCCAAAAGAGATATTCCCCCAGCAATAGGCAAATGGCATATACCTGGAGGCACAGTATTGAAAGGAGAAAATCTTGAAGGCGCTGTGAAAAGAATAGCAAAGGAAGAAATGGAAGAAAATGTAGAAATTCAAAAAATGTTAGGTGTTATTGAATATAATTTTCCTAAATATTTTGACCAACCAATTGGAATTGCCTTTTTAGTAAAATTAAAAAATAAGAACCTTTCTGAAAAGAAAGACAAAAAATATAAGCTATTTGAGAACATGCCTAAGAATATGATAAAAGCACAAAGAGATTTTATTATAAAGCATAAAAAAGAATTGTTTTGACCACGAAGTTGCCCACTCTTAATTTATTGACTCTTACTCTCTTTTGTTGCAAGTTAGTACTAACTTGCAACATAACTTGTAGTAAGTTAGTACTAACTTAGAACAATTAATAGATATTGCGATTTTAAAATGATATTATTTAAAATTATTCAACAATTTTTATCACCAAGTGTTTTCATTTTTGTAATCCTTTTGATTGGTTTTATTTTTTTATTAAAGAAAAAAAGAATTGGGACAATCCTCGTCATTCTCGGACTTATATTATATTATTCTCTCTCTACATCCCCTATTTCTGACCTAATCATCGCTCCCCTAGAGAATAAATATAGACAAATAGATAATGAGCAAATTTCTAAAACAAATAAGGCTGTTTTGCTTTTGGGCGAGCCAGAAAGCGATATTTTGAGAGGGACTGAGGCAATAAGATTAGCTTCTTTAAACCCAAAAATACAAATTATCATTACTGGACAGATGTTTCTTAACAAGGAAAAAACAGAGGCGTTAAAACTGAAAAACCATTTAATTAAACAAGGATTAAACGCAGAGAATATAATATTAGAGAAAAAATCAAGAACTACAGGAGAAAGCGCTAAAAACATTAAAGAAATCCTAAATACAGAAGAATTTTTTCTAATAACATCTGCATATCATATGCCTCGCTCTATGATACTCTTTGAAAGAGAAAAGACCAATCCCCTGCCTGCTCCTACTGATTTCAAAGTTCAGAAAAGATTTAATAAAGATAAATTAGAGCCAAGATACAGTGACTACAATCTATTAGATTTCTTTCCTTGCGCACAAAACTTAAGGAATGTTAATTTGGCTTTTCATGAATATTTTGGATTATTATACATTAAGCTAACAGATTGACAAAAGGGGTCATCGTGATACAATAAACCAAGCGTTTGGGAAATTATAAAAGATAAAATTTCAATTCAGAATTTAAAAGAAATGGCCAAAAATATGTTTGGCGATTTAGTAAAATCTGTAGTTGATGTTGAAAGAGAAATTATGGCTATTGATGCTGAATTACACTCTGATGAAGAAGCATTATTGCTTGAGAATGGCTCAAAACAGGAAAACCTTTGGAGAATCAATATTTATCCAGACAATCAAGAAGAATTAATTGAGTTTGATTCAATGATAAATTTACGTCCATCTCAAAAAAATTGTAGCCGAGGAGTAGATAACTTAGAAACTCAAAAATTAATCATTAGAATAGTTAATAAATTAATTACAAAATGAAATATCAGCACAAACAATTAGCTTCTGGAAAATGGGAGAAACTAACATTTCTGGAGCAAATGGCTAATATAGGAAGTGAGGTCGGAAGAACAATTACATGGAAAAACAAAAATAGACAGGAGTATAGCGACAGAGCCTTTGAGCGCGCATTAGAGCTTCTGCACTTAACTATAGCAGGATATTAAGAACAAACAGCATTTAAGGGGTCTGACGCGTCTGAGAGAGACGTTAATAGACTATTTCAAGTTTGATAATGAGTTTAATTCGTCTGACAAATTATGGCAGAATTATTTCCATGCCTTTAATTTTGCAGCTAGACGAAACTACTAATTTTTAATAAATAACAACTAATTTTTATGGGAAAGAACAAAAACAAAAAATATGACAATATCCATTTAAATCAAAATAGATATCAACATTCAGATATTCCCAAAGAAGAAAAACCAGAAAATAAAAATGAAGAATATCACGAACACTATATAGACGAAGATGAAATTGATTTAAAGGATTATATCAATGTTCTTGTAAAAAGAAAATGGCAAATCGCCATCATCTTCGGAGTTGCTGTAGTTCTCGCTGGTATAATCAGTTTTACAACACCCTTAACGTTTCAAGCCAGCAACTTGGTGGAGATTGGAAGCATCAAAGGGGAACAACTACAAAATTTAAATGACATTAAGTCCGTTTTCAGCAGAGAAACAGTTTTGCGACAAGTAAGAGCAAAACTAGAAGAACCATTAGAACTCAACGAGACAACAACAACTGGCGCTATTAATGAAATGTTTGATATTAAGGAAGGAGAAAATAACGGCGACCCTTCTGTTTTTATTGAAGTTATAGGACGAGCCCAAACTCCAGAAAAATCAGTAGAAGTTGTTAACGCTGTAACAGATATACTTTTGACTTATCACAAGAACATCTTTGTTGAAGCAGAGAAAACATTTAATGCTGAAATGGAAACAATTGTTAAAAGTAAAGAAAAAACTAAAAAAGATATCGAAAAAACCACTAATGATATTGCTCGTTTAAATGCAGATATCTTAAAATATGAAGAAGAAATAAAGAAAAGAGCTAATGCTTATACAGAAGGACAAGGGAGAATAGCTGAAAGCTATATCAATCTCCTAGCTGAAACCAAGAACCAAAAAGAAAGCAAAGAAACTCAATTACTAGACTTAGAACAAAAGATAATCACGCTAGACCAATCAATCCAAGCGAAAGAATACGAAAGAGTTTACGAAACCAAACCAACAGAAGTTGAAGTCTTTGCGATTCCTCCAGAAACAAGCATTGCTCCAAAAAGAAAGCAAAACGTGCTTATTGCTGGTATTCTAGGAATATTTATTGGTATTCTCTACGCTTTCGGCGCTGAATATTTTAGCAAAGAAAAAGCGTAAGATACAAAAATAATTGTATCTATTTTGTTGACCCTTTTAAAGACATATTGTAAGATAAAAACCTAACTTCGTTAGAACCTTGTTATTCGCTTTGCTTATAATAAAATAGAATAATTAAATATAAAAAATTAAAACCAAATTACCAGTATCTATCTTCCGTGAAGGCGATAGTTTTATTGCTTATACCCCAGCGCTTGATATGTCAACCTCTGGTAAAAGTTATAGTGAAGTAAAAAAGAGATTTAGTGAGCTTGTAGAAATATTCCTAGAAGAGATCATTAAATCAGGCGACATAAATGCTGTCTTGTCAAATTTGGGGTGGGAAAAGATTAAAAAACAATGGATGCCTCCAGCAATGATTTCTCAAAAGATAGAAGATTTTGAGATGGCTCTAAAAATTTAATATGCCACGGATAAAACCAATACATTAGAAAAAATTTGACAAATTTCTTCTATTTGTCGGCTGTTTACTTAAAAGGGAAGAAGGAGACTATAGGATATATCAAAGAGAAGGACTCAAAAGACCTGTTATAATCCCTAAAGAAACTGCTCTACCAATTTTCATAATTCGCAATAATTTAAGAACTCTGAACATATCATCTGAAGAATACTTGGATATTTTAAAAAGATTGTAGACAATAAAGACTTAGATAATAAAAGTTTAGGAGCTTAGCTCCTAAACTTTTTGTTTATGTAATACACTTCTTCTATTGCCTATTCTTTAGAATCTTTCATAGCCTGAAGTATTTTTTTTCTTAATTCTTTTGATAATTTTGCATCACCCTTTAATGCTTGTTTTGACCTCTCCCATCCAACACCAAGTTTGGTGCCTTCGTAGCTCAAAGTATTTCCTGATTTTTTGACTAAACCATATTTAGCTCCTAAATTAAGCAAATCTCCTTCCCAAGAAATCCCTTGATTATACATAATTTCAAATTCACAGGTTTTGAATGGAGGAGCAACTTTATTCTTGGCAATTTTAGCTTTAACCTTGTTCCCAATAACTTCCTCTCCTTTTTTAATCTGAGCTAAACGTTTAAGCTCAATTCTAACTGAAGAATAGAATTTTAAAGCTAAACCGCCAGTCGTCGTTTCTGGATTACCAAAAAACACACCTATCTTCATTCTGATTTGATTTAGAAAAATAACTGATGTATTTGTTTTACTAACAATACTTGTTAACTTTCTTAACGCCTGACTCATTAAACGCGCCTGTAATCCCATATGAGAATCGCCCATATCCCCTTCGATTTCTTTTCTGGGAGTTAAAGCAGCAACCGAGTCAATGACAATAACATCAATCCCATTAGAACGCACTAATGTTTCTACTATTTCTAACGCCTGCTCGCCAGTGTCTGGTTGAGAAATTAACAAATCATTGGTATTCACTCCTATTTTTTTAGCATATTCTGGGTCTAAAGCATGCTCAGCATCAACAAAAGCAGCCACTCCTCCCTTTTTTTGTGATTGAGCAATTATATGAAGAGCTAACGTGCTTTTTCCGCTCATTTCTTTCCCAAATATTTCAACAACTCTGCCCTTAGGAACACCCCCTATACCTAAGGCTAAATCCAAAGAAAGACATCCAGTAGGAATAGATTCAACCTCCATCTTTTTAGCTTCCTTCAATCTCATTATAGAGCCCTCTCCAAATCTTTCTTTAATTTGGCTTATAGCAACTTCTGTCGCCTTTTGGCGATCGGTAAGTACCTTTTCTTCTTTTGTTTTTGAAACCATATTTTTAATGTATTATTTTTCTAAAATTATTTGACGGAAAATTGTTTTCTCTTTGGAATACTTTTTCTTAGCAGAGACCTTAATTGTATTTAAACCAGGTGATAATTTTATTTCCTGTTTAAAATTTCCTTCACTAATCTGTTTAATTGGCTGGTCGTTTATAAAAACATCCGCGCCCAAATCAACACGACCAATAATTATTATGCTAGACTCTGTAGTTACTAAATCATGCGGAGGGTTTAGAATCTCTAAATCAGAAGTAAAAAGAACTCTTTTAACACTAAAACCAATATATAAAAACATTATTAAAATGAGAATTCCAATAAAATAAATCTTAATGTCAAAAATGCTGTGAGGTCTATTTTTAACACCAAGGATATTAGGAATTTTGGCTCCTGAATTTTGGCTAAATTCTTTCCGCCATTTTTCAATTATTTTAGAAGGATTTAATCTCAAAAATTCAGCATATCGTTCCAAAAAGCCCTTGGTATAAGTAGACCCTGGTAGTTTATAAAAATCATCTGCCTCTAGATATTCCAGATATTTTTTATCAATTCCAGTCTTTTTTTCAGCATCTTTTAATGTCCATTTATGGCCTTGCCTTGCTTCCCTCAAAATACCACCAATAGTATTTTGGTGTATTGATTTAGATAAAAACATAAATAAGAATTGTTAATTGTTAATTGTTAATTGTTAAAAAATTTGCTGACAATCAGCAATCAACAATTAGCCCAATGTTTTCGAGTATTGGTTGTTTATTAGGTTAATTAGGACAATTAGGTTAATTTAATTATAGGTCATTATCAAATGTGCGTTCTTCAGACTCTCCGCTTTCTTCATATGGTTTTTTGTAAACTTCACGAGGCTTAGCTCCATCTGCCGGACCGATAGTCCCCTCTTCTTCTAATAAATCTAAAAGGCGCGCTGCCCTAGCATAACCAACCCTTAGTCTTCTTTGTAAGAAAGAGGCCGAAGCCTTACCAGCCCTAATAATTGTTTCTCTAGCTTGAGGTAATAGTTCATCTTCCTGCAAGTTTCCAAACTTACTATCAGATAAAGACGAATGCGAGTCAACAATACTCTCTTCATAATTGGGTTCTGCTATATTTTTTAAATAATCAACTATCCCTTTAATTTCACCATCAGAAACATAAGCTCCCTGTATTCTCTTTGGTTTAGATAATTCAGCAGAAGTAAAAAGCATATCCCCTCTACCTAATAATTTTTCTGCTCCAGAGAAATCTAGTATCGTGCGAGAATCTGCGCTAGAAACAACCGAAAAAGCCACTCGAGCCGTAATATTTGCCTTAATTAAACCAGTAATAACATCAACTGATGGCCTTTGCGTCGCCATAATTAGATGTATCCCAACTGCTCTAGCCATTTGAGCTAATCTAATAATACAGGCCTCCATATCTTGAGCGGCGACAGCCATTAAATCTGCTAATTCGTCAATAACAATAACAATATATGGCAATTTATTGTCGGGGTTAGCAATATTATAACTAGAAATGTCTCTCTTTTTTGCTTCAGCCATAACATCAAAGCGTCGGTCCATCTCGCCGATAGACCATTTAAGAGCATTAATGGTCTTCGTAACGTCCGTAATAACTGGAGTCAATAAATGGGGCAACCCATTATAAAGAGTCAATTCTACGCGCTTAGGATCAATAAAAATAAACTTCAAGTCATCAATGGAGTTCTGATAAAGCAAGCTAATAATTATAGTATTTAAAAATATAGTTTTACCAGAGCCAGTTGCCCCTGCTACTAATAGGTGGGGCATACGAGATAAATCAGCTAAGCAAATCTCCCCAGCTACATTTCTTCCCAAACCTAAAGTTAAATTACTTTTTCTTTGTTTAAATGCACTACTACTCAAAATTTCTCTTAAACGAATAATAGCTGTTTTTTGATTAGGGACCTCAACGCCAACCAATGATTTGCCCGGAATAGGAGCTTCAATACGAATAGGATGAGCTGCTAATGATAAAGCTAAATCATTGCTTAAGCTAGTAATCTGAGAAAGCTTCACTCCTTCTGCTGGCTTAAGGGTATATTGCGTTACAGTAGGCCCTACTTTTACTTCTTTCATCTCAACTGGAATTGAAAAACTTTCTAAAGTTCTTCTAATAATAGAAGCATTTGCTTTGGTATCTCCGCCATGAGCCTTGGTAGAATCACTTTCTAATAAATTAAGTGGTAAGTCAACCTTAGGAAAACTTTTATAAGAGGGAACCGTTATCCCTAGATCCTCCTTTCTTATGTTGGACGGTTTTTCAGATAGCTTAGAATCAGCTGCTTCTATTTCTTCAGATATTCTTTTCAGGGGAGCAAAAATCTTTTTGCGGAATTTATTCTTAGGCTTCTCTTCGGTTATTATTTCTTCTTTTTCTCCCTCGGCCTCTTTTTGAATTTTATTTAAAAAATGATTTTTTGAAAAATTGACTTTTATCAAACCTTCAAAAATAACAATCAAGGCCACTAAAAAAATACAAACAAAAATCAATGTAGTCGCCAAAGTCCCAAAAATATTTACAAGAGAATAGCTAAGGGCATAACCAATATATCCCCCGCCCTTGTGCAAACTTAAAGCAGTTGGGTCAGAAACAAAACTAAGGTGCATAAGCCCAGAACAGATTAAAAGCAGTAAAAATAAACTAAAGACTCTGATGCTAAACTTTCTCTGTTTATTTTGAATTTTAAAATAATTTAAAAATAAATAAGCAAGTATTAATAAAAATGCTGGAAATATCCATGCAACCCAACCAAATAAAGAAACAAATCCTTTAGCTAAAAAATT
>CAZTWG010000003.1:0-16391 GCA_964617525.1 uncultured Gammaproteobacteria bacterium | reverse complement strand
TGAACCTAATAGCCCCAAAAATAAAACAATCGCTAAAGTAACTAAAGTAATAGCGATAATCAAATTTTGAGATTTAGATTTATTTTTTTTAGTTTTGATTGATTTTTTTTTCCTTTTGGAGCGAGACATAATAAATTAATGTTATAAGAAAGTGGATTCAAGAACCTAAAACAACGATTGCGTCAAATAATGTCTAATACTAAAGCAACAAAGACAAGAATTATCCATTGTTAATTGTTAAAAAATTTGCGAACAATTAGCAATTAATTTGTTTAGTTGTTGAATATTGAGTGTTAGGATTTAGAATTTGTTTGTATCTTGTATCTTATTATTATAACATTTTTTTCTTTCTTAATCCAGTGCCTGCGGGAATAAGACGTCCAACAATAACATTCTCTTTTAGCCCTCGTAGATAGTCAGAACGACCATTAATGGCTGCATTAACCAAAACTCTAGAGGTCTCTTGGAAAGATGCCGCTGAAAGCCAACTGTCTGTAGAAAGAGAAACTTTGGTAATGCCCAACAACAATTCGTTTGCTATAGCTTTTTTCTTAGAGGAATCTTTCAAATTTTTATTAGCCTCTAATAAATAACTCTTCGGAACCGTTTCTCCAGACAAAAGATTTGTGTCTCCGCCGTCTTGAACTAAACAACGAGAGAACATTTGGCGAATAATCATTTCTATATGCTTATCATTCAAATGTTGGCCTTGAGAAGAATAAATATGTTGAACCTCTCGTAAAATATATTTTTCTACCTCTCTCTTGCCACGGAATCGATAAAGCTCATGTAAATCCAAGCTGCCATCTGTAAGCTGTTCTCCAGCCTTAACTTTAGCATTGTTTTCTACCCAAATATTACGATTAGTAGCATCAAATTCTACCTCTTCATCAACTTTATGAATAACAATAATATTTTTTTGATCGTCTATTCTAACTTGCCCATCATTTTTAGCTAACACTTTCTTTTTGTCTTGAATGGCTAAAACTTCTTTACTCTTTACTTCTTGTCCATCTTTGACTTGGATGTCCCAGCCTTTCTCTTTATTCGCACGATGAATTTCTCTTTTATCAACTTGACATTTGATGATAATTTTTTTCTCTTCATCATTATCAATAACTATAGCCTTGCCATCTGCCGGAGCTATAAATGCCTGACCCTTGCCAGAACGAACCTCAAAAAGCTCTTCTACCCTAGGTAAACCTTGAGTAATGTCGGTTTCGGCAACACCACCAGTATGGAAAGTACGAAGCGTCAACTGTGTACCTGGCTCACCAATACTTTGAGCAGCAATAATACCTACTGGAGTCCCAACCTTAACTAGTTTGTTGTAAGCCAAGTCATATCCATAACACTTAGCACAAGTGCCTCTAATGCTTTTGCAGGTTAAAACTGAATGGATTGAAAATTCAGAAGGATTAATTTTATCAATAAGCTTAGCCTTTTCTCTCGTTATGATTTCATCAGGTTTAATAATAACCTTTTTTGTTTTAGGGTCTCTTAGGGTCTGAGCTGAAGTTCTCCCAAACAAACGATTTTTCCACGTTTCCACCATTTCTTCATTATCCTTTCGAGTCAAAAGCAATCCCTTAGATTGTCCACAATCTTCTTCTGTTACCAATAAATCTTGACAAATATCTACCATACGGCGAGTTAAGTACCCAGCTTTAGCTGTTCGCAATGCTGTATCTGAAGAACCTTTACGAGAACCATGAGAAGAAATAAAATATTCTAATGTATTATATCCCTCCTTTAGAGAAGATTTAATAGGTAATTCAATTAATTTTCCACTTGGAGAACGAACAATACCTCTTGTGCCAACCATCTGCACAAACTGAGACCATGAGCCACGCGCCCCTGATTCAACCATAGAAAAGACTGAACTAAAAATAGGTTTATCCTTTTTTACTGACTCTGTAACTTTATCTTTAGCGTCAATCCAGGCTTCTACTGTCTTCAAGTAGCGCTCATCATCAGCCAAAAGACCCATTTCGTACTGAGAGTTTATCTCTCTTATCTGTTTTTCTGTTTCATCAAAAATTGCCTTTTTAGACTTAATATTAGGTAAATCATTCATGCCAAAAGAAAGCCCAGAATTTGTCAAATAACTAAATCCATATTCTTTAATTTTATCTAACATTTTTACTACATCCTCTTTAACACCCTGATCTATGGCTTTGGTTACAATTATTCCTAACTCATTCTTATCTATCGCTTTATCCATATTATAAAAACCTGTAGGGATAATAGAATTAAAAATTATTCTTCCAACACTAACCTTTTTTATTTCATTATTAATCCTAACTTTTATTTCTTCGCGCAAATTAATATTACCCAATTCATAAGCTAACCTAGCTTCTTTCTCCGAAGAAAAGATAGGCATCTTTTCTCTTTTGCTTTTTGTCAAAAAGGTCATATAGTATACTCCCCATACTATATCTTTGGTAGGAGTAACTACTGAACTGCCAGTAGCAGGTTTTAGTAAATTGTTAGTAGATAAAACAATGTCTTCTACCTCTTTTTTAGCCATATCAGTGATAGGGACATGGACCGACATTGTGTCTCCGTCGAAATCAGCGTTAAAAGCGCTACAAACCAAAGGATGAAGCTGAATAGCTTTGCCCTCTACTAAAACTGGTCTAAACCCTTGAATTCCTAAACGATGCAATGTTGGAGCACGGTTTAACAAAACATAGGATTTTTCAATAACTTCTTCTAATATTGCCCAGACATCTTCTGTTTTCTGTTCAATAACTCGGTTAGCGCTACGCACGTTATGTACTAATCCCCTTTTAATTAATTTAGAGGCGATAAAAGGCTTAAACAATTCAATGGCCATTATTTTAGGGATTCCACATTGGTCAAGTTTTAGTTTTGGTCCAACCACAATTACAGATCTACCAGAGTAATCTACTCTTTTCCCTAATAAATTTTGACGGAAACGACCTTGTTTTCCTTTGAGAATATCGGCCAATGATTTTAAAGACCTACGTTTTCCCGTAGAAGAAAGAACTGTTTTCCCAGACCGCATATTGTTGTCAAACAAAGCATCAACCGCTTCTTGAAGCATTCTTTTTTCATTACGCAGAATAACTTCTGGGGCCTTTAAATTATAAAGTCGTTTCAAGCGATTATTACGATTGATAACCCTACGATATAAATCATTTAAATCTGAAGAAGCAAATCTTCCACCATCAAGAGGGACTAAAGGCCTTAATTCTGGTGGAACAACCGGGATTACCTTTAGCACCATATCTTCTGGCTTTATTTTATTAGAAATAAAACTACGAATATATTTTATTCTTTGAATTATTTTTTTCCTTTTTGCTAAATCAATAATAGTATTCTTCTTTTTTTCTAAATCTTTGGCCATTTTTGGCAAATCAGCTTGAGTTAATAGCTTAAGAATCGCTTCAGCTCCAATGTCAGCGCTAAAAATATGGCCATATTTTAAAGAAAATTCTCTATATTCAAATTCTGTTAATAACCTTTTTTCTTCTAAACTAACTATTTCTTTTTTTGTTTCTTTATATTTAGCCGACAAAGCTAATATATCATCATCTTTTGTCTTATCACTCATCAGCTCTTTTCTTTTTGTTTTGTATTCTTCCTCTAAGCTTTCGAGAAGTTCTTTTTTTAAATCTTCATGGACTTCAGTAATTATAAAATTAGCGAAATAAATTACTTTCTCTAAAGATTGAATAGATATTTGTAAAATTAAACCTATTTTAGAGGGTAAACTACGTAAAAACCAAATATGAGTTACTGGAGCAGCTAAATCAATGTGCCCAAACCTTTCTCGCCTAACCAGACTACGAGTTACCTCTACTCCACAACGGTCACAAACAATCCCCTTATATCGTAATTTTTTATATTTACCGCAAGCACATTGCCAGTCTTTGATAGGACCAAAGATTTTTTGGCAAAATAAACCATCTCGTTCCGGCTTACGACTACGATAATTAATAGTCTCTGGCTTGGTAACCTCACCATGAGACCAAGATCTAATTTGTTCGGCAGAAGCCAAACTCATACGAATCTCATCAAAATCATGAGATTTCTTTTGTCTGTCGTTAGACAACACCAATGTTGAGATTGTGGATGGATTAGCCATAAATTAAATTGATTTTATTTTATCTTTATTCCGTCTTTAAGCATATCAATGTTCAAACAAAGACCTTTCAACTCTCGCACTAAAACATTAAATGATTCAGGGACATTAATTTCTTTTACTGCTTCCCCTTTAATAATCGATTCATACGCTTTTGTGCGCCCAACTACATCATCAGACTTGATAGTCAACATTTCTTGTAAAGTATAAGCAGCACCATACCCTTCTAATGCCCAAACTTCCATCTCTCCAAATCTTTGTCCGCCAAACTGAGCTTTTCCTCCTAATGGCTGTTGGGTAATAAGAGAATAAGGACCAATGGAGCGTTGATGAATTTTATCCTCTACTAAATGATTTAATTTTATAGCGTAGATATAGCCAACCGTAGTTCTGTTTTCAAATCTCTTCCCAGTTTTCCCGTCATAGAGATACATTTTCCCGTCAGGAGAATAACCAGCTTTAACTAACTCTTTACTAATTTCTTCTTCCGTAACTCCGTTTAAAACAGGAGTAGCTACTTTATAATTTAGTTTTTTAGCAGCTAGACCCAAATGAGTTTCTAAAACCTGCCCAATATTCATACGAGAAACAACTCCCAAAGGATTAAGAATAATATCCACCACTTGACCATCCTCCAGATAAGGCATATCTTCCTGAGGAACAATTTTAGATACTACTCCTTTATTTCCATGACGACCAGACATTTTATCTCCAATTTGTATCTTTCTTAAATCAGCGACCAAAACCTGAATAGATTTAATTACGCCAGGTTGTAATTTATCTCCATTTTCTCTAGAAAATATTTTGATTCCAATTACTTTCCCATGCTCGCCATGTTCGAGATAAAGAGAAGAGTCACGAATATCCTGAGCTTTTTCACCAAAAATTGCTTTTAAAAGTTTTTCTTCGGCCGTTAATTCAGCTTCACCCCTAGGAGTAATTTTCCCAACCAAGATATCTCCTGATTTTACCTCTGCTCCCATTCTAACAATTCCATCTTCGTCTAAATCTTTTAACTTTGCTTCGCTTACATTAGGAATGTCACGAGTTGTTATTTCTGGGCCAAATTTTGTTTCACGAATATCAATCGTATGTTCATCAATATGTAAAGATGTAAATTTGTCTTTTTGAGCTAAACGAGAAGACAATAGAATGGCATCTTCAAAATTACCGCCCTCCCAAGACATAAAAGCGCAAAGGACATTATGCCCAAGAGCTAATTCTCCATTTTCCATTGAAGCTCCCTCAACCAAAACATCTCCAGCTTTAAAATTTTCGCCTCTGGAAACCACTGGTCGTTGGTCAAAACAAGTATTAAAATTAGAACGGTCGTATTTTTCTAGGTCATATTTTTGGGTACGACCTGATTTATAGCGTAAGACGATATGGGCGGCGTCAACCTCCATTACTTTTCCGTCTTCAGGGGCTTCAAGTAAATGACCAGAATCTCTAGCTGCTCTAGCTTCAATGCCAGTCCCAACCAAAGGAGCATCTGGTCTAATCAAAGGAACAGCCTGACGTTGCATATTACTACCCATCAAAGCTCTAACCCCGTCATCATGTTCTAAAAAAGGAATAAGTGAAGTTGCCACACTAACAATTTGATTAGAGGCAATGTCAGCAAATTCTACTTCCTCTACCCTGCAAGAACTAGGTTCACCATAAATTCGCGCTTCTACAATCTTGTCAATAATCTTATTATTTTTATCAATAGCAGAAGTAAAAGGCATTAAAATATGTTCTTCTTCTTCAAAAGCATTTAAAAAGACAATTTCTTTTGTTATCTTTCCTTTAACTACCTTATAGTATGGAGTTTCAATAAAACCGTATTCATTCAAACGAGAATAACAGGCTAAATAGTTAACTAAACCAACATTTGGTCCTTCAGGAGTGGCAATAGGACAAATCTTACCATAGTAAGTTCTGTGCACATCACGTACTTCAAACCCAGCTCTATCCCTAGACAATCCACCCGGGCCAACAACAGTTAACCTTCTTTTGTGTTCTAGCTCTGAAAGTATATTAGTTTGGTCCATAAATTGAGAAAGCTGAGAAGACATAAAAAATTCTCTAATTACTCCCACAATTGGCTTAATATTTATTAATTGCGCTGGTCCATATTTTTTTGATTCAATAAGACCCATTCTGTCACGAACAATTCTTTGCACTCTTAGCATTCCTACCCTCATTCTGTTTTGCACCAATTCTCCAATAGCCCTTACCCTGCGATTAGATAAATGGTCAATATCATCTGCAGGAGTTTGTCTAACATTAAGTCTAATTAATTCAGCCACAATAGCCTTAATGTCTTCTGGCCTAATAGTTCGTTTAGTTATTTTAGGGTCTAAATGAAGACGCTGATTCAATTTATACCTTCCCACCTTACTAAGATCATAACGACTATAGTTAAAAAACATAGCATATATTAAAGATCTAGCGTTATCAACTGTCGCTAAATCTCCTGGTCTAACCTTACGATAAACTTCAATTAGCCCTTCATCCTCTGAAGCTGAAGGGTCTTTTTCTAAAGTATTTTGGATATATTTGCTATTCATGATTTCTTTATCCCTTTTGAATAAATCCATAATCTCCGTATCCGAGCCATAACCAAATACTCTCAAAATAGCAGTGGCAGGTATTTTTCTCTGACGGTCAATTCTAACCCAAATTATTCCCTTGGGGTCAGTCTCAAACTCAAGCCAAGCTCCTCTATCTGGGATAACTTTAGCGCTATAGCAAAATTTACCCTTAAGGCGAGTGCGGGAAAAGATAATACCGGGCGACCTAATTAATTGTTGGATAATAACTCTTTCAATCCCGTTAATAATTAAAGTCCCTTTATCAGTCATTAAAGGAATGTCACCGAAGTAAACATCTTGTTCTTTTTTGTTGCCTGTTTTTTTGTTAACTAAACGCACCTTTACTGTTAAAGGTGCTTCATATGTTAAGTTTCTATTTTTACTAATAATTTGATCAAACTTTGGGCTACCCAAAGAACAGCTTAAAAAATGTAATTCAAAATTATTACCAATTAAATCCTTTATCGGCGAAAACTCTTTTATTAATTCTTCCATTCCTTGATTTAAAAACCAATCATATGATATTTTTTGGTTTTTGGTCAAATCTGGTAGAGTAGCATTAGAATTAATGGTAGCTTTTGAGAAATATTTACGTTTTTGAAAAAACATATGGCAAAAGACACTAAAAATTCCCTCAGAGAAGTCTGAGAGCTTATTATTATTTTAGAGTTGAATCAAATTTACAAACAAGATAAAAAAAATTAAATAGCTCTAATAAAAAAAACAATTATAAAAGAAATTGTTTTTATTAATATGAATTTTAACTGAAAAATATAAATTTGTCAAACATTTTCAGCCAAATTATCCACAAGTTATCCCCAACCATTTGCTAAAGCTTCGGGACCGCGAGCAACTCTTTAACTATACTTCTATCGTCCCAAGCAATTTTTTGTCCGTTTGGACCCATAATCCATGGTTCACATCCCTTCCCTGTAATAATTACGATACTCTCCTTTTGCGCTATATTTAAAGCTTTTTTAATTGCCTCTTTTCTATCAATAATTTTCCGAAACTGCTTGTTTCTAATACCAGATGCTATTTGATTAATAATTTCATTTGGGTCTTCGTTATAAGGATCTTCATTAGTAATAATAATTTCATCACAATATTTTTCTGCCAAAGCTCCCAAAAGAGGTCTTTTTTGTTTGTCTCTGCCCCCGCCAGCTGAACCAAGAACGCAAATTAATTTTTTCTTTTGCCCAAGGTTTTGATATACTTTTTCTAAAGAATCTGGTGTATGAGCATAATCAACAATAACTTGAAAAGGACTCTTAGCTATAACCTCCATTCGTCCGGGCATTGTTTTGACCTCAGATAAAGCTTGTTTGCAAATATTTAAATCTATCCCTTGAGACAAAGCAAGGCAAATGGCGCTTAAGCTATTAAGAATATTAAACTCTGCTTTTAGATTAATTTTAAAATTAACATTTTGAATTGTGAATTCTGCGCCACAATCCATCATCTTAATATTTTCTGCTTTAACAATACTTAAATCATGCTCTTTTTGTTTTACTAAACCTTTGACAGTATATCCATATTCTTTATCAAATTTAAAACCCAAAAAATAGGAACTATTATTATCATCTAAATTAACAATATTGATTTTAGGAATAACTCTGCCTTTTATTGTCTTATGACGACTTTTGCTTATATGCTCAAAAAGTTTTTGTTTTGCTCCACGATATTTTTCAAAACTTCCATGTGATTCAATGTGCTCTGGAGATAAATTTGTAAAAATACCAATATCATAATTAATGCCCAAATGCCTATATTGCTCAATCCCTTGAGAAGTTGTTTCTATTATGGCATATTCACACTTATCCTTAAGCATTTTTTTTAAAATTTTTTGCAAAGAAAAACGACCCAACATAGTCATTTTTTTCTTATTAACAAACTCTTTCCCTGCAATTTTAAAATTAAATGTAGTAGTTAGTCCTACTCTATATCCCGCTTTCTCTAAAATCTGATAAATTAAATTAGCAACCGTAGACTTGCCTGCCGTGCCAGTGACGCCGATAACAATCATTTTGCGGCTTGGATAATGATAAACAAAAGCTGAGAGATAAGCTAAAGCCCTGTGGTAAAATTGCCAACAAACTTTAGGAATTATTTTTTTTAATATTTTTTTAATAAACATATTTTTAATTGCAACTTTGTAAAAGAATTTCCGTTGTAACAATTGTATAAAAATATAAAGGATTTATTTTACCCTTGTTTCGTCGGTATTCTGAATAAATCTTTATAAATTCCTTTTTATCAATAATGCCGAGTTTAGATAATTGAGAATTGGAAATTAATCTTATAAACAAATCTTTGATTTCTTTTCTACAAATGGTGTTTTCGAAAAAACTAGCAAAGTTCTCATTACTCTTAGGATTATATATTTCTTCTGAATAACCTAATTTTTTTAAATAATCTCTTAATATTTTTTTCTTCTCTTTTTTATTTTTAGATAAACGCCGACAAAATTTAATAAATCTAGGATGAGCTAATGGGGCAACTGGCCAAATATTATGCCGAATATATATATTATTGCGAGCTAAATTAGAATCTAAGACTGAATAAGGAACCATTGGTATTGGCATAACATCTTCATCTAGAGATAAAAAACCCTGTCGTATTTTATCTGTAAAAATAGAAGAAATAATAAATGATTCTCTAAACTTTTTTTCTTGAGAGCCCTGGAAACCTACCTTTTCACGAGGGTCAATCGCGAAAGCCTCATCCCCTCCCGTTCCAGTGATGATAATTTTTATACCTTGATTTTGAGCTTTTTGAGCCATTTTATCAAGAGCCTCAAAATAGATTTCTCGTCCCAAATAAAATGATTTAAGTTTTTTAGATTTAGTTTGACTCTTTAATGGCCATAAATTGACGATGGGAGTAAAATCAACCCCTATGTCAGAAAATTTTGCTATCTCTCTCAATTTTTTCTTCTGCCCTGCTCCTAATTCACCTTCAAAGACCATAGAGAAACCCTTTAGTTTCTTTTTGCTAGTCTGACTACAAAATTTTATAGGAGTAACTGAATCCACTCCTCCACTAATCTCAAAACCAACATATTCTTTCTGTTTAAATTTAGACCAATAATTGTCTAAAGTTTTTTCTAATATTTTAGTAAAGGAGTTTAAAGAATTTTTTAATTTTAAAGGTTTAGTTGAAATTAAATTAGAAATAGGATATTTTATTTTAATCCCTTTATTACTTCCAGTTAAAACACTTCTTTCTGTTAAAATTTTAATTTCAGAAAAAATAGTTTTATCTGATAAACCGCCCTTGAATAAAAGCCGTTCAGCTAAACGTTTAAAGTCTATATCAATCTTCTTGTCTTTTGATAAATAGGAAAAAATTTCTGTAAACTCATTTGATAAAAAGAAAAAATCATCCTTTTGCATATAGAAAACTGGAAGAGTGCAGAAGATATCTCTGTAAACCTTAATTTCAAATGGTTTTTCCTTTAAGATGATTAATAAAAATTCTTTATCCCCTGCTCTTTTAATCTTGGACACAAATTGATTAATCTTTTTTTCACTAATTAAACAATTTTTTAAATCAGAATATAATTTAGGTTCAATATATCCTAAAATTGAAAAATTCTTTTTTTTAATGAAAAAAGTTTTAGGATAAAAATTCCTTTTAGTTAAATGAGCCTCAATTATTTCCTGCCCACGAGCCTTTATGGACAAAAATGGATAATTTTTAATTTTCATCCCTATATCCTTGGTCTTCATAACCTTCTGGTTTTGAAGATTCAGCCATTTTATTTAATTCATTTTTTGATTTTTTAGAAAAAGACAAATTAGATCGTTTAATTTTTGTGTTATCTAATTTGCCATTCCTAATAAGACCAAAATTGGTCATAACATTTTTGTTTTATATATTTAGTTAAAACTTACCTGTTAATCTTTATATATTTCAAGTATACGCAAAACACTAAATTAAAACGATATCTTATCCATAAACAACCCTCAACACTAAAACTTTTTATTTTCCAAAATATTTTTTTTTCAAAAACTGGCTAAATTCATCCATTTCATCTCTGTAATCTTCTAAATCTAAAGTAAATCTTTCTTTTTCTTCCTTAGTCATCTCTCTGCCATGACCTCTAATAAAACCATTATATTCTCCTTCATACATATTACAACGAATATTAAAATCACTTTCAGCGTTCTCTTCAACTATTATTTTAATATTTTCTTTAACTAATCTATTTTTATAAAATTCATCTAACAATGATTTCATCCTATCCTGAAGTTTTTTATTGCTCTTTCTCCATTCTTTAAAATCATCAGTTTCTCCATTTTCTTTACACATACGAATGGCCTCCCAATACACATCCATATTTTGTGCGCTCTTTATCTGGTCTAAAGACATTTTATGCATTTTAGCAATATTCTTAAAAATTTCTTTCTCCTTTATGAACCTTTCTTTGGGGCGAGACAACGCTTCAACAGCAACCCATGGAGTAGGCACCCCGCCATCAACATGACCTTCACATGACTGAGAGGTAGGAAAATCTAAAGCATTCAAATAAATAACCGTATCTTTAATTCCTTCATCAATAAACTTCCCCAAGCCATCCGTTGATTTCTCAATTTTGTTTTTAATATCTTCTACTCTACTTATCTTCTCTTTTTTTTCTGAGCTTTTCTCCGCATACAATGGCTTTTCAATTTTAGGTTTTTCAAAGTTCATGAATAACTTTTACTACTCTTTATTTAAATGCTTATTATTCAATTTTTCATAATCTGGCAATTCTTGAACATCATTAATGCCTAAATGCTTAATAAAATCCAGGCTAACAGAATAAATATTATTGTTAGAATCTATTTGTTTCTCAATAGTTTCTTTGCCGTCGTCTTTTGTGTGTGCCTTGTTGACAACTTTTTCCGTTATCAAACCTTTTATAAGAAGATGACGAATGATAATATTACAATTTATCCCTCTAATTTTTTCTAAGTCTGCCTTAGTTAATGGCCCACAATAAGCAATAATTGACAATGTTTCTAAAGAAGCTGGAGTTAGTTCTTGAGAAACTTCTGTTTTCAAAAACTTCTGCACATATTCACTGTTCTCGGGATTAGTTACCATTTGTAATGATTGCCCATTGCTAACAATGTTTATGCCCCTGCTTGAATCATTATATTCTTTAACAAGTTCTTTAAAAATTCCCTCCAACTCATTAATTTTTCGCCCCATATTTTTAGCTATTTCTTTTTTATCTATTGGCCTACTAGATATAAAAAGTAAACTTTCAATATTTGATTTTAATTCCTTATGATTCATATTCAAATTAAATTACATTTCTTTTTTTTAAATCTCTCTTAGAGGTTATAATAATATCTTCAAAAAGACCCTTTTGCTCAATCTCAATTTTGTGACGTTTCATCAATTCTAAAATAGCCATAAACATTACTGATTTTTCGGCTTTTGGCTTAGATTTAATTACTTTATTAAATATAAATTGTTGATTCTTGTCTAATATGGACAACATTTCATTGATTTTACTTCTTAAGGAAAAAACTCTGCGTTTAACCCTTTTAAAAGATAATTCAGCTTGTTGTTTCACCACAAAAACAAAACTTTCAAAATTTTTCCTCAAAACCTGAGAATTAAGATTAGACGGAAAGCTAAACGCAAGAACAATGTTTTTTGATAATTTGTTTTTACTGAAACAATGATTAGGGCTAGATAAAAGTTTCCCAACTTTTTTAGTAGCTAATACATATTCCTGATAAAGTCTTAATTGGTCTATTAAATCTTGAGAATCTTCTTCATCTTCATCTAAAATCTGCTCTGGAAGTAATAATTTTGATTTAATAAAAATAAGTTTAGCTGCTATATTCAAAAAATCAGCTAGCTCTCCGGGTCTCACCTCTTCAATCTCTTTTATATAACCCAAAAACTGATCAGTTACTTGGGCTAAAGTAATCTCCGTAATGTCTAGTTTTTCTTTTTCTATTAAACGCAACAACAGATCAAATGGTCCTTGAAATTGCGGAAGATCAATATTATACATAATTTTTAGAAAACATACCTTTTAATGATGCCAGAAGGCCCTCAGAGCAATGTTATAAAAAACTGACCCGACGGGTCAGTTTTAATATAATGTTGCTTTGATTCTGCGAATGCCAGCGCTGGAGGATTTTTCTTTAATGATTTTAAATTCTCCCAATTCTTTAGTATTTCTGACATGAGGTCCCGCGCAAACTTCCTGAGAAAAATCACCAATTGAATAAACCTTAACTATTTCTGGATATTTTTCTCTAAAAAAAGCTAAAGCGCCATTTTTAATTGCTTGGTTATATGACATTTCTTTCATTGTAATAGGAAGGGCTTGTTTAATCTTTTCGTTTACAATCTCTTCTATTTTACTTTTTTCCTCTTCTGTTAATTTTTGAGAATAAGTAAAATCAAATCTAAGGCGCTCAGGATTGATATCTGAACCAGCCTGATGAACGCTATTCCCTAAAACTTCTCTTAAGGCTTTGTGCAAAAGATGAGTAGCAGTATGTAATTTAGTAACTTTTTCTCTAGATTCTTCATCTTCTATACTATCAATCCCTACCCCCCCAAACTTCTTTTGAGCACCAGCCCTAGAAATTTCTTGATGTTTTTTAAAAAGTTTTAAAAAATGATCTTTTGCATCTTTTGGGATGTCATCTCCCCCATTCTCTCTTCTTCTCCTGTTTATTTCTTCAATGCTTAACTCAAATGGATACCCAAAAGTTTGATACAAATCAAAAAAAACTTTATCAGATAAAGTAAAATCTTTTTTCTCCCCTGAATAATTTTCAAAAAGTTTATCAATTCTTTCTAATCCCCTTTTTAACGTTCTACTAAACTTCTCTTCTTCGTCCCGAATAACAGTCAAAATATTCGTTTGGTTTTGTCGTAATTCAGGATAAATATCAGAATATAAATCAATTACTATTTTGGATAGAGGAATTAAGAAACTTTTTTGAGAATTAATTAATCTACCACAACGCATTGCTCTTCTAATAACTCGCCTTAAAATATATCCCCTATCTTCTTTGCTCGGCAAAATGCCAGCAGAGATTAAAAAACATGCAGACCGAACATGGTCAGCAATAATTCTTTGGTATCTTTGATTGACATTATCAACACCAGCAATCTCTTTAATTTTTATCATTAAAGGTAAAAATAAATCCGTTTCATAATCAGAAACTTTATCCTGCAAAATGCAAGCCAATCGAGCTAAACCTGCGCCTGTATCAATATTTTTAACTGATAGTTTTTCATAACTTCCATCTCCCTTCTTGTTGTATTCCATAAAAACTAAATTCCAAATCTCTACAAACCTTCCGCAATCACAATTAGGACCGCAATTTTTTAAACTGCACTTTGTTTTTTTGAAGCTCTCTCCCCTGTCATAATATATTTCTGAACAAGGACCACAAGGGCCCTTATCTCCAACTGGCCCCCAAAAATTATCCTTTAAACCAAAGGAACTTATTTTTTCTTTAGGAATTTTGTTCTCTATCCAAATCTTTTCAGCTTCTTTATCAATTCCTATTCCACTTGTTCCGTTGAAAATGGTAACCCAAATACGAGAAATATCTAAGTGATAATGGTTAATTAATAAGTCTAAAGCCATTTCAATGGCTTCTTTCTTGAAATAACTATTAAACGACCAATTTCCTAACATTTGGAAGAAGGTATGGTGAAACTCATCTCCAACTTCATCAATATCTGACGTACGAAAACACTTTTGTATAGAACAAATCTTATTACTCAACGGTTTAGACTCTCCACTTAAAAACGGGATAAACTGTTGCATCCCAGCCGAAGTAAAAAGAAGACTTGGGTCTGCTGGGATCAAAGAAGATGAGGGCATAATTTTATGCCCCTTTTTCTGAAAATAGTCTAAAAAAACTTTTCTAATTTTTTCAACTTTCATTCTTGTTTTTGTTATTTTTTTCTTTTTGTATACGATTTTTCTTTAAACATGTCTTGCAATAAACAGGGCGAACGCCATCTGGGACAAAAGGAACATGAATTGCAACCCCACAACCAGAACACTTGGCGTCATATTTAACTAGTTTTTCAACTGGCATAGACTTTCCAGGCCCTAAAGTTCCACTCCAACGCGCTATTTTTTCTTCTACTAATTTTCGCGGCTCAGAATATCTCTCTCTAGAAATTCTAATTATTTTTTCTCCATTGCCCTCTGGCTTAGATAAAGGTGGCAGTGTTAAAGCTGAAAATGGCTCTGAGGTAACCCCATCTATCATTAACTTAACATATATATTGTATTGGTCTAAATCTACTAAATCGGCTTCTTCAAAACGTGGGGTAAATTCTTTTGCCAAAAAATTGGCGTCCTTAGCCCCAACTCTAAAAACCACCATAGTTCCAACATTCCCAAATATAGCATCTCTAACTCGAGAGCTATCCCTAGCTGTCAATTGGTCAATGTATTGATGTGCTAAAATTAAATTTAAATGATATTTTCTGGCTTCAGACAAAATATCAGCGAAAGAATCAGTAGCAAAATTTTGAAACTCATCAACGTAAAGATAAAAATCTTCTCTTTCTTCTTCTGGAATATTAATTCTACTCATAGCCGCCATCTGAAGTTTGGTAATCATCATAGCTCCCAACAAAGCTGAGGCATCTTCTCCAATTCTCCCCTTAGAAAGATTCATGATTAGAATCTTTTTGTTATCCATTATATCTCTCAAATTTATTTTTGATTTCACTTGCCCAACAATATCTCTAATCAAAGAGGTAGATAGAAATTGTCCTACTTTATTTTGAATAGGAGCAATAGCTTCAGCGCGTAAACGGTCTGGATATTTAGGATATTCATCAGTCCAAAAAGATTTCACTACTGGGTCTGTTAAACGGTCTACAACCCTTTTTCTAAAATCTTTGTTGACTAATATCCTCATAATTCCTAAAAGTGTGCTCCCGGGGTACTCCAATAAAGCTAGAATTGCATTTCTTAATACATATTCTAGACGAGGACCCCAAGAATCAGCCCAAATTTTCTTAAAAACACCGACCAAGCCTGATGCCACTAAATGACGCTGGTCAGATTCCACTCTTTCTAAAACATTAAAAGCAAAAGGATTTTCTGTGTCTGCTGGATTAAAATACACAACATCATTAATTCTGCTTGCGGGGATAAAATCTAAAGCCCTTTCAGCTAAATCACCATGAGGATCTACAACGGCGAGACCATGACCCATTTGAATATCCTGATAAACCATATTTTCTAGAGCCGTTGATTTGCCAGTTCCAGTTTTGCCAATTAAATACATATGACGCCTACGGTCTTGGCGTTTAATCCCAAATTTTTTGCGGATATTTCTATAATTTGTTTCCGCAAAAAGGACTACTTCATTGTCGTTTCGTGATAAATCAGCCATAATCTTTATTATATTAGCAAAAAAAGCTAATGTCAACTTTAAAGTATCAACGTTGGGCGTTTTGTGCTAACGCCGACATCAGAGGTCTGTATTCTGCTGAGCACTGGGATTTTCTTTTTTATGAGATAAAAAATTTATTAAAAAACTACCAAATACTATCAAAACCAATAAAGCTATAATTTTACCCTGAGTTCGCAAAAAAAGAGAGACAACCCCAAAAACTAAAGCAATAGACCAATAGAAAATAACGGCTGAGCGATGCGAAAAACCAGCCTCAAGCAAGCGAAAATGAAGATGCTTTTTATC
>CAZTWG010000002.1:9778-33992 GCA_964617525.1 uncultured Gammaproteobacteria bacterium | reverse complement strand
GAGTTAAGAAGCGTTTATGATTACAAATAAAATTATAAGTATAATTATTTCTATAACCGCATTTATTGTTGTTCCTATTCAAATAATAACAACTTTTGTTTTGGGCATATTTATTTCTATACCACTTGTTGGTTTTTTGCTACTTCTGCCGATAAGTTTTATCTGGACAGTTCTATTTTTGGGCCCACTTCTTAGTCTCTCTTATGTTTATGAGCGAATGGTGATTTTAAGACCCTTTATTTCAATTACAGGAATTCCTTTTGCAGTAATAGGTAATACCTATGTAGCTTTAATGCCCTCAATGGGAGAGACGGATAGTCGGTATGCAAAAATGATTATATGTCAAACATTTCCATACACATGGAGATTCAATCAGTTCCAGAATGATAAATTAAATATAGGAAAAGATGATGTTTTGGCTAAAATACTTAAAGGAGTATCAAGGGCTAAACCCCTTGATAGATATTTAGATGGTTTGAGAACCAAAGCTTGTGGGAGAAAAGATTATCTAAACGGAAAATATAAGTTAAGCTGGTGAACTGATCGTTTCGAGTTAATAAAATTACAAGATTGTATGTATAATTAAATTAAATCGGGGCAATGCAGGGCAACGATTGATTAACTATCCAAGTTCCCACATCGTTCCATTGCCGTAGCCAAATGATAAGAAAGTGAGATAATTTCTCATAAAAAATATGACTAAGTTAACAAATTACGAGAAACATTTCCAAAAGGAAATAAAGAATAAGGCGTTTCGAAAGGCTTATGAAAAAGAAGATCAGCGTCTTATGATTGCATATAAAATTACTCAACTACGAAAAAAAGAAAAAATAAGCCAAGCAGATTTGGCTAAAAAGCTTGGGACTACTCAGAGTGTTATTGCCAGAATGGAGGGAGGAAATCAAAATTTTACTGCTGATAATCTTCAAAAAATTGCTGCTTCATTTGATCGACGCTTGAAGGTTGAATTTGTTAAATAATTTTAGGACATAAGAATACACTGAAATGAAAACAAAATTAGTAAAAATTTCTATTTTTATTGTTATTATTTTGTATTTTTCTGTTGGATTTATTGTTTGGTATAATGGCCGAATGTCTGGCTATGCTTCTTATCTTGAAAATATTTCTACTTTTTTATATGTTGTATTTTTTGTGGCCTTTCGTTATCGGAAGGTTTTTATTATTTAATCGTATAATTTAAAATTATGAAAAAAGTTTTATTAGTAATTGCTATTTTTGTTCCAGTTGGCTTATTGTTTGTGGCTGGGCCTTTCAATTTTGTGTTGCAACAGTGGACTTTATTGGTCCCTATTATGGCTGGCGTTTTTATGGTATTAGTGCAAAACGAAGATAGAAGCTATAGGTTTTTGCCAAAACTAATTGTAGGGTCTTTGTTGGGTAGTTTTTTGTTTTTCCTTTTGGTTGAATTATATTTTTGGAACGGTGAAGGACTATTGCTCCAACATTTTTTCTCTATAGAAGTTGACGCGCCATTGATTTTAGCTAGTATTTGTTTTTGGGGAGGGTTAATTGGAATATCACTGAAAGGGATTCGCGCCCTGCTAACAGAGAGTAAGCATAAAAGAAAAAAGTAAGTTTTAAATTGTCTAATTAGTTTAATTTTTAAATTTATGGGTACTTCAATTTTTTTAGCAAAGCTAATGGGGCTTTACTTCATCATCGTAGGGCTTTTCATTTTAATAAAGCATAAATCATTGCGCCAAATGACCTATACTTTACTTAAAGACAAGTCGTCAATGTTTGTTATGAGTTTTTTTGTAATTATTATGGGATTGCTTTTAGTTTTAAGTCACAATATCTGGACAGGCGGGTGGAGGGTTATTATCACAGTGTTTAGTTGGATAGTTTTATTAAAGGGATTGACTATGCTTTTTATGCGTCAAAGCGTGGCTTACAAGATAGTGAAGTCATTTACTAAGTGCCAGAATTGGTATATTATTTACGGAACTATTGTTTTGATTCTTGGCCTTTATATATCCTCTAGAGGGTTTAGTATTTTATAGATAGATTAGCTTGGTTTGTAAAAAGTCGCCAAGACAGCAATTTTTTGTTAAAATAATATTATGTTAGGAATTATTAACAAAAAAGAAGCAAAAAAAAGAATTATTAAGCTATGCAAAGAGCTGAATTATCACAGCCACCTTTATTATGTTTTGGATAAACCAGAAATTTCTGATGCAGCTTGGGACTCTCTAAGAAATGAATTAAAAGAATTAGAGAAACAATACCCATCTCTTGTAACTCTAGATTCTCCAACCCAAAGAGTAGGTGGCAAGCCTTTGAAAAAATTTACTAAAGTTAATCATCCCAAGCCGATGCTCTCCATTGATGATGTTTTTAGTTTTTCCGAGTTAGAAGACTGGGAAGACTATTTACATGATTATTTAAGAAAAAAAACAAGAAATCTTGAAAAGTTTACTAAAAAATTCAGTTATTATTGTGAAAGAAAAATAGATGGGGTAGATATTGTTTTGACCTACAAAAATGGAGTTTTGATTCAAGGTGCTACTAGGGGCAATGGTTTAGTGGGCGAGGAGGTAACATTAAACATCAAAACCATCGGTGCTATTCCCTTAAAGTTGAGAAAGCCAATTGACATTGTGGTCAGAGGTGAAATTTTTATGAGGCAAAAAGACTTTGAAAGATTGAATAAAAAAAGAATGAAAGAAGGGCTTTCTTTATTCGCAAATCCACGCAATTTAGTGGCAGGGTCTATTCGTCAATTAGATTCTAAAGTTACAGCTCAAAGACGATTGGACTGTTATATCTTTGAAATTATTAGTGATATAGGTCAAAAAACTCATCAACAGGTTCATCAAATATTAAAAGAATTGGGCTTTAAAACTGATGTTCAAACAAAGTATTGTCAAAGTTTGGAAGAAGTTAAGAAATATTACGATCATCAGTTAAAGCAAAGGGCAAATGCTTCTTTTGCCTATGACGGAGTAGTGGTTTCCTTGAATAATGTTGCTCAAGAAAATATTTTGGGGTCTATAGGCAAGTCTCCTCGTTGGGCAAGGGCATATAAATTCCCTGGGGAACAGGCTACTAGTGTAGTAGAAAATATTGTAGTTCAGGTAGGTAGGACTGGGGCTTTAACTCCAGTAGCGATTTTAAAACCTACCAAATTGGCTGGTTCTGTTGTTTCTAGAGCTACGTTACACAATGAAAATGAAATTATTCGTTTAGGAGTAAAGATAGGAGATACGGTAGTTATTGAAAAAGCAGGGGATGTAATCCCAGCTGTGGTTGAGGTTTTGAAGAATTTAAGGACAGGAAAAGAAAAAAGATTTCGTATGCCGAGCCAATGTCCAATTTGTCAGAGTAGGGTAATACGTCATTCAGGTAAAGTGGCTTATTATTGTTCAAATAAGAATTGTTTTGCAATTCGCTTAAGAGCTATTAACCATTTTGTTTCTAAAAAAGGTTTTAATATTGATGGTTTAGGTCCTAAAATTGTCAGTCAATTAATGACTAGTGGTTTGATTAAAGATGCAGCTGACCTTTTCACTTTAAAGATTGGAGATTTAGGGTCGTTGGAGCGTTTCGCCGAAAAGTCCGCAGATAACCTAATTAAAGCGATTGATAAAAGCAAAAGAATTAGTTTCTCTAATTTTATCTATGCATTAGGGATTAGATATGTTGGAGAACAAACTAGCATTGACTTAGCTAATCATTTTGTTGATCTAGAAAAATTAAAGAAAGCTTCACAAGATTTTTTAATTAGTATTTCTGATATTGGTCCTAAAATAGGAGAGAGTATTTATTCTTGGTTTAAGGATGTGGATAATATTGAATTTTTGAAAAAATTGAAAAAAGCTAATTTAAAAATAATTTATTCAAAGAATAAATTTAATCAACCCTTGCAAGGGAAAAAATTTGTTTTAACTGGTTCTTTCTTGAGTATGACTAGAGAAACAGCAACCCAAAAAATACGGGATTTAGGAGGACAAACTTCAGAGAATGTAAGTGCTAAAACAGACTTTTTGGTTTATGGTAAAAATTTTGGGTCCAAGTATGAAAGAGCAAAAAAAGCAAAAGTGAAAATGCTTTCAGAATCTCAATTTTTACAATTTTTAAAAGAAAAAACAAAATGATTGATAAAAAACAAATTCAGCATATTGCTGGATTAGTCAAGATACAATTAACCGATTCTGATATCAAAAAATACCAAAAGCAATTGGGAAGGATTTTAGATTATGTATCTCATCTGCAAAAGGTAAAGTTAGGGGAAATAGAGCCCTACCAGGATTCAGTTGATTTGGAAAACGTCTTTAGGGAAGATGAAGTATCAGCTCTTGACTCGGAAACAAATTCAAAACTCTTAGGACAGGTTCCAGAAAAATATGGTGATTTTATTAAAACTAAAAATCCTTTAAAATAATATATGGAGTTAAATAATTTAACAATTAAACAAGCTAACCAGGGATTAAAAGATGGTGAATTTTCTAGTCAGGAGTTGGTGAAAAGTTGTATCCGGGTTATTAAAAACAAGAATCCAGATGTTAATGCTTTTATTACTATCCTAGAAAAACAAAGCTTACAGCAAGCTAAAGAGGTGGATGCTAAAAAAAGTTTTAAAAAGAATATTTTAGCAGGAATCCCTATAGCGATTAAAGATAATATTTTGGTAAAAGATGTATTCTGTACTGCTGGATCTAAAATTTTGGAGAAATATAAGGCGACTTATGATGCTTCTGTAATAAAGAAATTGAAACAAGTAGGCGCAATTTTGATTGGCAAAACTAATATGGATGAATTTGCTATGGGTTCTTCTAGCGAGAGCTCATATTTTGGTCCAGTTAAAAACCCTCATAATTTAGATTATGTCCCTGGTGGTTCTTCTGGTGGCTCAGCTGCTAGTATTGCTTCTCAGATGTGTTTAGGCGCTTTAGGTTCTGATACAGGTGGTTCTATTCGCCAGCCAGCTAGTTTTTGCGGAGTGGTTGGGTTTAAACCAACTTATGGTCTAGTATCACGTTATGGATTAATTGCTCTTGCCTCTTCTTTAGACCAAATTGGGCCCCTAGCCAAAACAGTTGAAGGGACAAGGATAATTTTAGATACAATTAAGGGCTATGATCCATTAGATTCTACGAGTATTAAAAAATCATCTTTATCGCAAGAGTTAAATATCAAAAACTTAAAAGGGATTAGAATTGGACTTCCTAAAGAATATTTTGAAAAAGGATTGGATCCTAAGGTTAAGTCTATTCTCAAAGGAAAACTTGATAATTTAGCTAAACAAGGAGCGATTATAAAAGAAATAAGTTTACCTCATACTGAATATGCCTTAGCTGTTTATTATATTATTATGCCTGCTGAAATTTCAGCTAATTTAGCTAGATATGACGGGATAAGATATGGGTTATCCTCTTTTAAAAAATCAAAACATTTACTTGATGTTTATCTAGATTCTCGTTCTCAGGGTTTAGGTGAAGAAGTAAAACGTCGCATTGTCTTGGGAGCTTATAGCTTATCAGCTGGACACAAAGAAGATTATTATTTACGTGCTCAAAAGGTAAGGTCGTTAATTAAACAAGACTTCGCAAATGCTTTTAAAACTGGGCTGGATTGTTTAATCACTCCAACTACCCCTACCACTGCTTTTTTGTTAGGGGACAAGACCAAAGACCCCTTAGCTATGTATTTGTCCGATATTTGCACTGCCTCAGTAAATCTAGCTGGATTGCCTGCCATTTCTTTACCAGTGGGCAAGGTTAAAAATTTGCCAGTCGGACTACAGCTTATTGGTGATTATTTGCAAGATTACAAGATTTTACAAATTGCTGACATGATTTATCAAAAAGGTTGACGGTTATTCTTTGTTTATGTTATAATTTTATTAGGTTCTTAATTAATTAATTTACTATTTTTATGGAAAACACATTAGATAAAGTAGAAAAAGCAAAAAAGGGTATACATCCAAGCCCTAAGATTGGTTGGATTATATTGTCAATATTGTTGGTAGCTTCAATTTTCACTAATGGATTTGGAATTAGGGGATTGTTGGTAAAAGAAGGAGCTAATCAAGAGACGATCGATAATGCTATTACTTTTATTAACGACGAATTATTACCTCCAGGGTCTAGCGCGACACTAGGGGAGACAGATTCTGAGGAGAGAATTGAGATTAGTAAGTTTAAGATAAAAATCGGAGATAAATCTTACGATTCTTTTGTCTCTAAAGACGGAAAATATTTATTTCCAGATGTGATTAAAATGGCCGAGGTATTAAAAACAACAAAAGCTAAAGATAATGCGTCAGTTACTGCAGAGATAGTTAAAGCAGACAAACCAAACATTGATTTGTTTGTGATGAGCTATTGTCCTTTTGGGCTTCAGTCCCAGAAAACTATGTTGCCAGTTTATGCGTTGCTAAAAGATAAGGCAAATATTACAGTGCATTTTTGCAATTATGCCATGCATGGCAAAAAAGAGCTTGATGAAAATTTAAGACAATATTGCATGCAATCCGAATCTCAAGATGAATATATGGATTATTTATCATGTTTTGTTAAGGATGGTGATTCAGAAAAATGTTTATTAAGCGCAAATATCAATCAAGATAAACTAAATTCTTGTATTTCAGAAACCGACAAAGAGTATAATGTCAGTGCTGATTATGAAAATAAAGATACATGGCTTGATGGTCAGGTTCCTAATCAATATCCTATGTTTAATGTAGAAAGCAGTCTTAACGAGATGTATGGTATTGGAGGCTCTCCATCTATAGTTATCAATGGTAAAAATGTTAACGTTAACCCTCGCACTCCCGAAAATTATAAAGCTTTTATCTGCCAAGCATTTAACGTTCAACCTGAAGAATGTCTAGAAACTCTTTCAACAGAAACTCCTGCCCCTAGTTTTGGAACTGGGTTAACTTCTGATAGTGGGGGTTCTTGTGATTAAAAAAATAAAAAGATTATAAAATTAATGTTTTTAATTAATTTTTTACACAATTATAATCCCCAACCTATTCTCCTTAGGTTGGGGTTTTGGAATATTCATTGGTATGGGCTTCTAATAGCTATAGCTATTTTTTTAGGATTAGCGCTGGTCGTAAAAATAGCACCTAAATATAAATCTCATATTCAAGATATTACCTTTAATATTGTCATTTTTGGTTTTATAGGAGCCAGGGTCTACTATATTTTTAATGAACTCCCACATTATTTGGGTCATCCATTAGAAATTTTTAAGATTTGGGAGGGGGGATTAGGCATCTATGGAGGAGTAATTGGAGGAAGTCTAGCTTTATTTTTATATGCTCGTAAAGAAAAACTTTCTTTTTTGGCTTTGGCTGATTTGTTAGCTCCTGTTTTAATTTTAGGGCAAGCTTTAGGAAGATGGGGAAATTATTTCAATCAAGAAATTTTTGGCAAACCAACTAATTTACCATGGGGCATTCCTATTGATGTTTCTAACAGACCTATTGAGTTTTTAAATTATCAATATTTTCATCCTTGTTTTTTTTATGAATTTATTTTGAATTTATTTATTTTCGTAATCTTATTTCTATTATTAAAATCCCAAATGAAAAAAACCGTTCCTCATTCGGGAATAGTTTTTTCTTGGTACCTTATTTTGTATGCTTTGGTTAGATTTTCTTTAGAATTTTTGAGAACTGACCATGAGCCTATGTTATTGGGCTTGAGACTAGGTCAAATATTTGCGATTTTAGCTATTATATTTGGGGTGAGTATGTTGTTGAAAAGGAAAAAAAATTGTTGATTATTGATTGTTGATTGCTGATTGTTAAATTTGTTCTAGTGTTCTAATACTTCTATCCCTTTGCTAGCACAAATGCCCAGATTTCTTTAGCGCCAGCTTGACGTAAAGCATAACTGGCCGCTTCTAGGGTAGCACCAGTAGTATAAACATCATCAACTAAAATAATATTAGATGGACAATTATCTCCAAAGAAGCAAAAGGCATTTTTAATATTTGCTTTTCTTTGTTCAGTGTTTAGATTTGTTTGGGATTTGGTATTTTTAATTTTTTTGAGAATTTGTGGGTGATGTTCTAGCGATAATTTTTGAGACAATTCAATAGATATTAACTCAGATTGATTAAATCCTCTTTGTGCTAGCTTTAGCCTAGAAAGTGGAATTGGGACTAAAACAAAATTATTTTTTCTTAAATAAGAAATATCGTCTGGAAATTTCTGAATAGCTCTTATAAGAAAAGAACTAAGAACCTTTTTTAAAGATTCAATATAGGGGGGATATTTAAAAGCTTTGATAATTTTTTTAACTATCTGTTTTCTGTAGTCAAGAGCAATAATTATTTTTTTTAAGTGCAATGTTTCTTCGTAAATAGGATGATTGGACAAAGACGTTAATTTTTGAAAACATTCATGGCATATTAAAACTTTTGGCTTTTTGCAGCCAAGGCATTTTAAGGGATATATGGCATTTAATAAGAAAGATTTAAATTTATTTATCCACATTGATTGTTGTTGAAAATGTTCTTTTGCTGTATAATATATATCATATACATTATAACATAATAATATAAAAATTTAACAAGAAGTGAACATTTTTTTGGATGCGACAAGCAGAAACCAAATGTTTTGATATTTCAATAAAACAATATGGCTATTCTTGGTTTAGGAAAGAAAAATAATTTTTTAGGCATTGATTTAGGTACGACTAGCCTTAAGTTAGTGGAATTTACTATGGAAAGGGGGATGCCAAGACTTGTTACTTATGGATATGCTGAACGAGCAGTAGCTGACATTACTGAAGATGATTCTAATGTGATTCTAGACAAAGTAGCTGCTCTTTTGAAGAAATTATATACTAAATGTGACATTCATTCATATAGAGCAGTAACTGCTCTGCCAAATTTTTCTGTTTTTAACTCAGTAATTATTTTGCCCGTGATGAGCAAAAAAGAACTGGATTCCGCAATACGTTGGGAAGCTAAAAAATTTGTTCCCTTGCCGATAGAAGATGTAATTCTAGATTGGAGAATTATAGACAAAATAGAGGTTACTAAAAAGAAGAAGAGTTATCGCATTCTTTTAACGGCAGCAGCTAGGGGTTTAGTACAAAGATATGTAAATATTTTTAAAAAAGCAGATCTTCAATTATTATCCTTAGAAACTGAAGCTTTCGCTTTAACTAGGTCTTTGCTGGGGAAAAGTCAGACCACAACAATGATTATTGATACTAGTGCCGTTACCACTGATATTATTGTTATCGAAAAAGGAGTCCCTTCTCTAAATAGAAGCATTGATGTTGGTGGGATCACAATCACTAGAGCTATCGCTAACAGTCTTAATGTTAGTTTTAATCGCGCAGAACAGTTTAAAAGAGATATTGGCATGTCTGGTTCTTCTAAGATCCCAGAGGTTATTTCTGCAATATTAAAACCAGTAGTTGATGAAATGAATTATTCTAGAAAATTATATGAAGACCAATCGGGGAAGACTATAGAACAAGTTATTCTTTCTGGTGGGTCGGCTTATTTGCCAAATTTAACACATTATTTTTCTAAAGCGTTAAATATTAAAGTTTTAATTGGAGACCCTTGGTCTAGAATTTCTTATCCTGAAGAATTAAAACCAGCCCTATATGAGGTTGCTCCACGTTTTGCAGTAGCTATCGGTTTGGGGTTAAGGGGTCTAAAGTAACTATTCCTCGCTTCGCCCCGCTAAGCGTGGCTTTGCTCGCAAGAACCTTGTTATTCGCTAGGCTCATAATAATTATTAAAAAAGAATTTTATTTATGGTTAATTTATTGACAGAAGAAATGAAAAGGGGGGAGAAAGAAGATAAAGGATTTAGTGTATTAAAGGAGAATGAGAATGAGAAGGAGGATATAAAAATGACTACTCCAGTTAAGGATAAATCTCCCCGAAAAAAACATAAATCCATAGGTTTTTATTTAAAGCTTTGGGATTTTATTTTTAAAAAGAGGAAGAAAAAAAAGGATGAATTTTTAAGCAAATCTTCTGAGCAAAAGAAGGAAAAAGTAGCTTTAAAAGCTTTTGGTCGTAAGATTTTTTCCAAAAAAAATAAAGATAAAAATAAAGACAAAGAAGAAAAGAAGAGAGAAGAGGATGTTTCTGATGGTTTTGGCGTTAGTTTGATGCCCAAGCAGACAATGGTAATCTCTAGAGTTGTTCATACTCGTTTGCTGTTTTTAATAATATTTATTTTTTTTATTTTAGTTATTTTTTTTATTTCTCGTTTGTATGGCGATTGGTATTTTGATAGGCTAAAATTTCAGGCTGAGCACTTAAAGAGAGAAATAGTTCTTTTAGAGGCTCAGACGATTCCTTTGTTAGAGAACAGAGATAATATAATAACGCTTGCGGACAAAGCAACTGAAGTAAATAAAGTTCTAGATAATCATATTTATTGGACTAATTTTTTTGACCTTTTGGAATCTTATACAGTCCCAGATGTTTATTTTGGTAATTTTAGTGCTTCAGCTGGAAAAAGTATCAATCTTACGGCTACTAGCCGTAATTTAATGTATTTAGCTCAACAGATTGTAGCATTTAACAATGCTCCAGATTTTATCAAAAAGGTCAATGTTTCTAATATCCAGATGTCTCCCGATGGAGCGAGTGCTTCTTTTAATTTAATCTTAGTTGATGGTATATGGCAAAAATAAAGCAAAGAAGGTTAAAAACTAAGTGGTATCATTTAGTTTTAGTGAAATTCTCTGGACTGATAGTTTTTGTTTTTTTTATTATCATGCTTTCTATTAGTTATTTTTCGTTTTTTAAATCTAAACTAGCCGATGCTAGAGATAATGGGCCCTTAGACGTTAGTTATTATCAGGGTATTTTAGATGAACAGAACGTATATTTAGAAAAACTAAAAGAACTTAAAAGCAAGTCAGACAAAATAGATCAAGCTGAAATGAAGAAACTAGACTATGTTTTAGCTAACGAGGCTTATATTCCTTCTATTTTAAACCAGATTAACGTTTTAGCTGAACGGTCAAATCTAGAGCTAACAGGGTTTAATATAGATTTTGGGGAGGGTGTTATAAACTTATCCCTTAATTTTGAAAATGGGACCTATCAGAAAATGAAAAAATTTATTAGACAGATAGAAACAAATATCAGAATAATGGATATTGACAAATTAAGCTTTGAAGATGTTGGTAATATTATTCATTTAAATATCAAGACTTATTATTTAGATACTTATGACAAATAAAAAGGATTATATTTTATTTTTATCTTTATTGGTAGTTTTGGTTTTTACTGCTTATTTTTTGGTAAATAGTAAGCGGTCAAAAAAACCTATAACGACTGATTATATCCGCCCAGTTTATCTCTCGGAACCAATCCCTTCTATAGAGGATTTGGAAGCTATTGTGAATAATCCAAAATTTCAAGAAATGAAATATATTCAATCTTTTTTCAATCCAGTATTAGTGGAAAAAAGGGGACGAGTGAATCCCTTTATGCCATTTGCAACAAAAGATGAAGAGTAAAAACTTTTGCTACCCGAGCTTAACTGAGCTAAAGGTAATATCCGGGTGGGTTAATTTTAGAAAATAATTATGTCTCAAGATAATAACAAAATTATTAATTTTCTTTTAGAGAAGGGTAAGCTATCAAAAGAGCAATATAAGAAGATTCTAGAAGAAAGCAAGAAATCTAATTTATCTCCAGATGAATTTTTAGAAAGCAAGAATATTGTTTCTGAAGACGAAATAGCGCTTGCTAAGGGAGAGCTATATTCTTTGAGTGTTGCTGATATTTATGGTCTAGTCGTTGAGAGAAAAATTTTAAATATTATTCCTAAAGATGTAGCAGAAAACTATTTTGTATTATCTTTTGGTAGGGATAAAAATGTTTTAAAAGTCGCCATGTTAAACCCTGGCGATTTTCGTGCTAGAGAAGCAGTAAATTTTGTAGCCCGTCAAAATGATCTAAAGGTAGAATATTTCGTAGTCGCTAAAACAGCTTTTAATAAAATCTTAGCTCAGTATAGTGGTCTAGAAGCTGAGGTGGACGCTGTCGTTGATTCTACGGAGTCAAGATTTGCTTCTACTGCGAAAGGTATGTCAGAATTAGGGACAGAAGCTATTAGCAAATCTGCTCCAATAGCAAAATTAGTAGCTTCTATTCTTAGATATGCAGTGGATAATCAGGTTTCTGATGTCCACATTGAACCATTTCTTGACAAAAGTAGAGTTCGTTATCGTATTGACGGAATCTTGAAAGAAACAGCTATGTTGCCAGGACATTTGCATTCAGCAATAATCTCTCGCATTAAAGTAATGTCTAATTTGAAATTGGATGAAACTCGTATCCCGCAGGGAGGAAGAATTAGGGTGATGATATCTAAGAGAAAAATAGATTTAAGGGTTTCAGTTATGCCTTTGCTTGACAATGAAAAGGCAGTAATGAGAATTTTGGATCCTACGCGTAGAATTTTCACCTTGAATGATCTAGGTTTTTGGGGCTCGGGCTTGAAAATTATTAAAGAAAATTTATCTAAACCACATGGTATGCTTTTAATTACTGGTCCTACTGGTTCAGGTAAAACAACTACTTTATATGCTTTGTTGAAGATATTGAATCAAAGTACAGTTAACATTGTTTCTTTAGAGGACCCAATCGAATATGTTTTAGATGGGGTGAATCAGTCGCAAATTAAAGCAAGTATTGGATATTCTTTCGCTTCTGGTTTGCGTTCTATTGTTCGTCAAGATCCAGATATAATTATGGTTGGTGAGATCCGTGACGATGAAACAGCAGAGTTAGCTGTTCACGCAGCACTGACTGGTCATATCGTTCTTTCTACCCTTCACGCAAATGATGCTTTTGGAGCTATTCCTAGGTTGATCGATATGAAGGTAGCTCCATTTTTACTTTCTTCCTCAATTAATACAGTTATTGCTCAAAGATTAGTCCGTAAAATTTGTCCCTATTGTCGTGAAGAAATAGTTTTATCCGAAAATTTAGAAAAAGAAGTGGAAGATGCTTTAGAGAACCAAAATATAGAAGGATTTAATTTAGAAGAATATCGTGATAGTGAGACTGGTCATTTAAAATTTTACAGAGGCAAAGGTTGTTCTCGTTGCAATCAAGAAGGATACAAGGGGCGATTAGCAATATTTGAGGTTTTAAATATAACAGACGAAATGAAAACTATTATTACAGAGGGTTGTAAAGAAGAAACAGCGAGAAAAGAGATGAAGCGTCAATTAATGATTAAAATGTTCAGAGATGGCTATATTAAAGCTCTCAGAGGGGAAACAACGATAGAAGAAGTTTTAAGAGTTTCTAGAGAATGATAATTAGATTAATTAGAGTAATTTATTTATATTATGTCTAGTCAAGTAGAAATTATTTTAAATAGAATATGCGCAAAAGCTGCGGAAAAAAAGGCATCAGAGATTTATATAATTCCTGCTCAAATGCCTTTTGTTAGAATTGATGGGAAAATGGAGTCTTTGACTGGAGAAAGTATTTTGTCTGTTTCTTTTATTAATGATTTGATCCCTATTTTTTTAAGCAAAAACGAACAAGATATTTTAAAAGAGAGAAAACAAATTGATATTGTTAGAAAAATAGGAAAAATTGGTAATTCTCAGATTAGTATTTATTTTCAGAAGAGCAATTTGTCTTTAAGAATTAAATTATTATCGCAGGAAATTAAGGATTTAGATAGTTTGGGGTTGCCCAAGGTAATTAAGGGGTTTACTCAAGTTTTGCATGGATTGGTTTTAATTACTGGTCCTCGCGATTCAGGGAGATCAACCTTAGCTATTTCTTTGTTAGATTATATAAACAAGAACCAATCAAAATTTATTTCTACAATCGAAAAACCAATTAAAGCCGTTTTAACTGGAGCGAAAAGTGTTGTTGAACAAAGAGAGGTTGGCAAAGATGTTAATTCTTTTCTGAGCGGTTTATCCTATGTTAGGAAAAGAAACGTGGATGTAGTAATGCTGTCTGAGATTAATGACGTTGCTATGTTTAAAGAGATTTTTGCTATTGCTGAGGCGGGAAGCTTAGTATTTATTATAATGGACACTATATCTTCTTTAAAAACTATTAAAAGAATTCTTCATTTTTTCCCTACATCTGAAGAAGAAAGCATTAGATATTTTTTAAGTGAAAATTTAGCAGGCATTATTTCTTCTCGTTTGGTCCCACGAATTGGTGGTGGACGGGTTAGAGCTTTGGAGGTTTTGTCAGCAACTCATGCAGTTAAAACTATTATTTCTAATGGAAAGTTCCATCAATTGACTGGTGTTTTACAGACAAGCGAAGGGGATACAGCAGTTTCTATGGACCAATATTTAGCAGATTTGGTCTCTTCGGGAGAGGTTACTGTTAAAGAGGCTGTTAAATATTGTGTTGACAGAGAATTATTCAAGGCTTTGCTTAGAAGATAAATAAAGGTTTATTGTCTTGTAACTCATAAATTTAGATAAATTTAGTATGTTGTTTTCTTATAAAGCAAAAAATGAAAAAGGAATTACTGTAGAAGGCGAGATTGAGGCTATGAGCCAAGATGCCGCATTGAAGCTTTTGTCTAGCCAGAAAATGATTGTTCTTTCGTTAGAAGATTCTAGCAAGAAGCCATTTTGGCGTCGACAAGTTAATATTTCTTTTTTAAATCGAGTCGGTCCAAGAGACTTAGTTTTTTTTTCTCGCCAACTTTCTGTTATGGTTGTAGCTGGCTTGCCTCTAGTTGAGGCGTTAAGTGTTCTAAAAGAGCAAACTGACAATTCTTATCTTAAAAAAGTTGTTGAAAGTATATCTAAAGATGTCCAGGGTGGCCTTCGTTTTTCTTCATCTTTAGCTAAATATCCTAAAATTTTTGATGACTTTTTTATTAACATGGTTCGTGCTGGGGAAACTGCTGGGAACCTTGACGAAGTTTTACAATATTTAGCAGATGAACAAGAAAAGAGTTTCGACTTAATGAGTAAAATCAAGGGGGCTATGGTTTATCCAATTTTTGTCATTGCTACCGTTGTTGTAGTTATGGTTTTAATGATGACTTTTGTTATTCCTCAGTTAACTGAGATTTTAACCCAATCAAGCGTTGATTTGCCATTGCCAACCAAAATTCTTATTAGTGTTAGTGATTTTTTCAAAGATTCCTATTTGTTGATAATTATAGTCTCAATATTTTTAGGAGTTGCTGTGCAAGCTTTACTTAAAACTAAGAAAGGGAAGCTTTTTTGGGGGAGAATAGTTTTAAAATTACCTGTTTTTGGAAAACTTTTCCAGAAGTTTTATTTAGTACGTTTTACTCGCAGTTTATCAACTTTACTGGTAGGTGGTATTCCATTGACTAGCTCGTTAAAAATAGTTTCTGAAGTGGTCAATAACGTTGTTTACAAAAATATTATCTTACAATCTATTATTAATGTAGAGGGAGGGGATTCTATGAGTTCTGCTTTTTTAGATCATTCTTCAGTCCCACCAATGTTGCCTCGCTTGATGGCTGTTGGGGAGCAAACTGGGAAATTAGATGAAATTTTGGAAAAGGTTTCTAATTTTTATTCTCGTGAAGTTGATAGTCTTTTATCTAAACTAGTTACTCTATTAGAGCCGATTATTATTATCTTTTTGGGTGTGGTTGTCGCTGGCATGGCTGTTTCTATTCTATTGCCAATGTATCAACTATCTTCAGCTTTTTAAATTTTATATAATAAAAAAAGGGCTCGTGGCGCAGTGGTAGCGCGTCCGCTTCACATGCGGAAGGTCGATGGTTCAAACCCATTCGAGCCCATTTTTTATTTTTATTTGTCGGGGTATAGCGTAATGGTTAGCGCGCTCGCTCCGGGAGCGAGAGATTCTGGGTTCAAATCCCAGTACCCCGATTAAATAAAAATCTTATGTCTATATTTCGTTTAACTAATCCTGTAAAGTTAACTAAAGATTTCAAAGCACTTTGCTCGCATCAATGTATTGTGGCATTAGCTGATGGTATGTTTGGCTTATTTTTGCCAATTTTTTTATTAAAAGAATTTGGCAATTCAGTTTATTGGGTAATTGTTTTTTATACAATTGGGTATTTGCTTTATGGTTTATTGGTTCCTTTCGGAGCTATGTTAATACAAAGAGCTGGATTAAAAAAATTAATGATTATTGCCCGTTGTTTTAATATTCTTTTTTATCTTTCTCTTTATTTTTTGCATAGTAATCCAATACTTTTTGCTATTTTGGCAAATTTTAATTTAGTAATGTTTAGGCTTCTTTATTGGGTCCCTTATCATGTTGACCTTGCCAAATTTACAACCGGCAAATACAGGGGAAGGCAAATGGCTTATTTGGCTGCTTTGGGGTATTTAATTAGCATTGGGTCTCCTCTTCTAGCTGGATTTTTATTAACTCAAAGTAGTTTTAGCACGCTTTTTATTATTTCTATAGTAATTTTAATAGCATCTCTTTTTCCGTTAACTAAATTAAGTAAAAGTCAGGTAAAGTTTGAATTTTCTTATTTTCAATCTTTTAGGGAACTATTTAAAAAAGCTAACAAACGTTTACGCACGGCATACATTGCTGATGGAGCTCAAGGATTTGTAGGAGTAGTTATTTGGCCAATTTTTATTTATCAAATTTTAGAAGAACAATATTTAGCTGTTGGAGCTATTACTGCATTAGTTGTTATTGGGACGATTGTTTGTCAATTGTTGGTAGGTGGTTATACTGATAAGTTTCCAAAAAGAAAATTAATACGAGCTGGTTCATTTATCTACGCTTTTGGATGGATGGCTAAGATGTTTGTTGTGACTGCTTTTCAGATTTTCGTCGTTGGCACCTTTCATAGTTTCGGGTATATTTTCCTTCGTACTCCGTTTGACGCATTTAGCTATGAGCAATTCACTGACAGAGGAGCTTATCTTGACGAATATACTGTTTTGCGCGAAATTTCTATTAATCTTGGTAGAGCGATCATGGGATTTGTTCTTATTATCCTTATATATTTAGTGGGCATAAAAGTTGCTTTTCCTATCGCAGCTATCGCAAGTCTGCTGATTAATGTTTTTTAATATGAAATTACTTTTACATATTTGTTGCGCTAGCTGTGGAACTATAGCTATAGAAAAATTATTGCCAGATTTTGACCTAACACTATTTTGGTATAATCCTAACATTCATCCTATCAGCGAATACAAAAAACGTTTAGATGATGTAAAAAAATTATCTGAGATATATAAAACAGGATTAGTGATAGAAAAATATGAGGATAAATATTGGTTTAAATTAGTTAAAGGATTAGAGAAAGAACCAGAGGGAGGTAAAAGATGTCCTTTATGTTTTAATATGCGAATGACAAAAACGGTAGAATTTGCTAAAAAAAATGGTTTTGAGCGTTGGGGGACAACGCTTACCACTGGTCCACAAAAAGACGCTCAAGTAATTAATTCTATTGGTATTTTATTAGCTAAAAAATACGATTTACAATTTTATCAAGCTAATTTTAAAAAGAAAGATGGATTTAAAAAGAGTGTTACGCTGAGCAAAATGTATAATTTTTATAGACAGAATTATTGTGGTTGTATTTTTTCCAAAAAAGGTTAAAATATTATTATGAATTTACGAAAATGGGAAAATTTAGTTTTTAAGGTGGAAGAGAAATTCGGGATTAAAGAGAAATATACAGAAGAATTTGAATTTGCTCAAAAGCATGATGGCGAAAAAATTATAGGGCACAAAGAAAATATTGAGTTTGAAGGTCCTTTGGGTTTAATGAGGTTAGAAAAAGTTTCTCAGCCTCGGATTATTAACAAAAAAGTATTAAGTAGCAAACGAATCGGAGGCAAAATAGCCGTTGATTTTGTTTATTCTGACACTGACGAAGTTTTTAAATTTAATATTTACAGAAAAGATGCAAAAGAAAACAAATGGGTAGAAGTGCTTCCGGAAACAATGGGGATAGAATGAAGCCAAAGATTTATCTTTATTTGCCAATTGTTGTTTTCTTCCTTCTATTTTTTGTTTTTAAGGATCCAACCACTTTAAGAATAATTATTGGTTATTCTTTGACCGGAATATGTTTGTTAATAGGAGCTTTTTCATTAACAAATGGACAAATAAAAAATCGTTGGCCATTTGTTCTGCATATTTTTGTCTGCACGATTTGCGCCTTATCTTTCTTGTTGATTATAGATATTTCTAATTGGACCATTGCTTTCATCTTATTGTTTTCTTTTATTATCGGTTTACTTTTTTTTAAATTTTATTATCTATTTAACAAACCAAGACTGTATAAACCGTTTGGGATTGAAAAAATAAATATCTGGTTAAATTTTATTTTAAGTTATTGGGCTTGTTCAGTCTTAGGATTTTTGCCTAGCCCAGGTTTATCTTACCTATTACTTTTTCTTTTCTTTTTCTGGTTAGGTATTTATCCCTTTTTAATCTATTCTTCTGGTCGCATTCCTTGGTTAAAGTTATTAGTTCTACCCCTAATTTTATTAGAAATTTATATCTGTTTAAGATTTTTGCCTTTAGGGGTTTTTATTAACGCTTTAATTCTCTCTTTATTTTTTCTTTTAATTAGTTTTTATCTTAATTTATCTAGAGAAAAATTTTAATCTTAAATTTTTTAAATTTAATATTTTATGTCAGAAAAGAGAAAAATTGTCATTAATGTTGAAGAAAAGGAAAATGTTGATGGGGTTAATATAAAAAAGAGTAGTCGTTCCAAGTCTTTAGAAAAACATCAACATAAGGTTAGTGACCATATTGATGAATTTTATAACAATAAGGAGTTTAGCTCTATTAACAGACCACAGAATAAAGGTTTGGGATTGGTGAGCGTGTTGATAATAGCGATAATCTTTGGGCTAATCGCAGGATTCGCTAGTACAATTTTTATTCTACAACATCAAGAAATAGAACTTCCTTTTGGAATTAAGGTAGATGCAGGGAAATTTTCAGCAAACCAAGAACAAAGAGTAATAGAAGAAAAAAATATAACCGTTACCTCAGAAGAATATCTAGTAAATTTAAGCAGAGAATTACAGAATAAAATTGTTAGAATATTCCCTGCGAAAATTGCTTCAGACCAGGTTTCTCTAGATTTTTTGGAGCAAATTTATGCTCCTTGGCAAACATTGGGGTTAGGGGTTGTTTTAAGCCCAGATGGTTGGTTAATGACTACGGTTGACCTAACGGAAGGAGAGAATTATGTGGCTTTGACTCAAGATAATAAGATTTTTGCGATTGAACAAATTATCTTAGACCCAGTTAGTAAGGTTAATTTTTTGAAAATTGCAGGGCAAGATTTATCCTTTACATCTTTGGCCAAGACGCAAGAAGCGCTTCCAAGCACAACTGTTGTGATTTTTGATAAATTTAGGAACCTGCATCTATCAAAGATAAGCAACCCAACGGCAATGTCTGTCTATAAAACAGAGGATTTAGTTCGTTCCTCTGATAAATTCTCTGACTATTTACGTTTAGACAAAGAAACCTCAATTTTATCTTTCCCTAATGGTTTGTTATTTAACTCAAAGGGTTCTTTATTGGGTTTAGTTTCTAACGATAAAATTGTTCCTGTTTGGCATTTGCCAAACTGCCTGAGCTATATTTCAGAGAAAGGCAAGATGACAAGGTTGTATCTTGGTATTGATTATATTAAAGTTAATGAAGCCTCGGGATTATTGAATCCTTATTTCAATGATTTAACTTATGGGGTGATTGTTTATGGCCCGCCTTTGCCCGATAGTCCAGCGGATAAAGCTGGCATTAAAAACGCTGATGTTATTATTAAGGCAGATGGTATTATCTTAGGCCCAGAGCAAAATTTGACTTATTTAATTCAAGAAAAAATTCCAGGAGACCAAATTAGTTTAACGGTTCTTAGACAAGGCAAAGAGATGGAATTTAATATTATTTTAGAAGAAAAGAAAGAGAAAGGGGTCTAAACCAAAAAAATAAGAGAAAAATTTTTGGAAAGAGAGAAGCTGTAGCAACTCTTTTTTTAAATTAAATCTACTTGTCTTTTGTTCTATTTTTGTTATAATAAACATAACGAGTTTCAAGCTTTGCTTATAATTAAATACTCGTAACGAGTATTTAATTTCAAGGTTCTGTGAACACAGCGAGCATGTTCTTATAATAGTAATTCTTTATTAAAATTATGGTTAAGGAAGAGAAAAAAAAGACTAAAGATAAAAGTTATGACGCTACACAAATCACGGTTTTAGAGGGTTTGGCCCCAGTTAGAAAGCGTCCTGGAATGTATATTGGTAGTACTGGGCCAAAAGGATTACAACATTTAGTTTATGAAGTCATTGACAATGCTATTGATGAAGCTATTGCTGGTTATTGCAATGAAATAATTTTAGAATTTTTACCTGATGGGTTAGTCCGCGTCTCAGATAATGGGCGAGGTATTCCTGTTGATATTCATAAACAAATGGGATGTTCAGCGTTAGAAGTTGTGATGACTAAATTACATGCTGGCGCTAAATTTGGTGATGGAGCGTATAAAGTGTCTGGCGGTTTGCATGGAGTTGGTGTTTCGGCAGTTAACGCTTTATCTTCTTATCTCAAAGCAGAAATAAAACGTGACGGAAAAATATGGATGCAAGAATATAAAATTGGAAAGCCATTAGCCAAAGTTAAGGCAGTTGGCTCAACCAAAGAAAATGGCACTACTATTACTTTTCGTCCAGATGCAGAAATCTTTGAGACAACAGAATTTAATTGGCAAGGGACTCTTTCTCACGTTCGTCAACAAGCCTATTTAACAACAGGGGTTAAGATAATAGTATTAGATAAAAGAGACCCAAGTAGTCCCCAATCTTATACCTTTTATTTTGAGGGAGGAGTATCTTCTTTCGTTCGTCATTTGAATAGAACTAACGAAACAAGTCATCCTAACATATTTTATGTTAAAAAAGAATTAAACGATGTTTTTATAGAAATTGCATTGCAATATACAAATGATTATAAGGAAACCGTATTAGGCTTTGCTAATAATATATATACACCAGAAGGTGGTACGCATATTATTGGTTTGCGCACAGCTTTAACTAGAAGTATCAATAATTTTGCTAGAGAAAAACAGTATTTGAAAGAAAAGGATAAAAACTTAAGTGGTGATGATGTGCGAGAAGGTATAACCGCAGTAGTCAGCGTACGAATAGTTAACCCTCAATTTGAGGGACAGACTAAAGCTAAGCTAGGAAATAGTGAAGTAAGGTCAGCCGTTGACTCAGTTTTCTCTAAAGCCTTTAAAGAATTTTTAGAAGAACAGCCTAAAGATGGGCAAGCTATTGTAGGTAAATGTATTCTAGCGGCTAATGCTCGGCAGGCAGCCAAGAATGCCAGAGAAACTGTTTTGAGGAAAGGTGTTTTAGATAGTTTGACTTTGCCAGGTAAATTAGCTGATTGTTCTTCAAAAGAACCCGCAAAAAGCGAGTTATATATTGTGGAGGGGAATTCAGCTGGTGGTTCTTGTAAAATTGGTCGTGACAGATACTATCAAGCTATATTGCCTTTGCGTGGGAAAGTTTTGAATGTAGAGAGAGCTCGGCTTAACAAAATATTGGCTAACAAAGAATTGAAATCTTTGATAATTGCTATTGGCACTAATATTGGTGAACAATTTAACATAGAAAAACTTCGTTATCATAAAATTATCTTAATGGCTGATGCTGATTCTGATGGCATGCATATTAAAACTCTTTTGCTCACATTCTTCTATCGTTATTTCCCAGCTTTAATCCAACATGGCTATGTTTATGTGGCTATTCCTCCGTTATATCGTATTAGTTCGGGCAAAATTACGAAATATGTTTACTCGGATGAAGAAAAAAATGAATTTTTATCCAAACTTGATAAATCTAATATTGCTAAAAAAAGGAAAATAGAACAAAGTGGTTTTACTGTAAAGAAAATAGGAGAGGCAAACGATGAAATTGAAGAAGAGGGTAGCGAGGAACCTATTAAATCGCCAAAAGTAAATATTCAACGTTATAAGGGTTTGGGAGAAATGAATCCAGATGAATTATTTAACACTACTATGGACCCAGAGAATCGTATTTTAAAAAGAGTGGAGATTGGAGATATTTCGGGAGCAGATGAGATCTTTGAGATTTTAATGGGCAAAGACGTAATCCCTCGCAGAAGGTTTATAGAGACACATGCTAAGGGCGTGAAAAATTTGGATATCTAGATGTGTTGTATGGGTTGCACACTTTGGGGAGATATGTTATTTTATAACTGGGCCCTAGGGGTCTTTTTAAAAACGAAAAATATATGATAAATAATAAACTATTTGATTATTTCAGGAATTCTATTGCAGAGCTTAAAAAAGTAAATTGGCCAACCAAGAAACAGACAATTGACCACACACTTTTAGTGATTGGAATTAGTCTGGGTATGTCTTTTTTTCTTGGAATAGTAGATTTTATTTTAACAAAAGTTTTACAATTAGTAATATTATAATTTTCTATGCCCAAACAAATACAACACGAAGGAAGGCGTTGGTATGCAATCCATGTTTACTCTGGTTATGAAGAAAATGTTGCTGATAGTTTACGCCAAAGAATTGAATCAATGGAAATGTCGGACAAAGTTTTTGATATTTTAGTCCCTACAGAAAAGAGGATAAAAATAAGAAACGGTAAGCGAAAAATTGTTGTAGAAAAAATTTTCCCAGGTTATGTTATCGTTGATATGGTAGTTACTGATGATTCTTGGTATATAGTTCGCAATACCCCTAATGTTACTGGGTTTATAGGTTCCGGCACAACACCTATTCCTCTAGATGAAAAGGAAATCAAGACAATCCAAAAAAGGATGGGGGTGGAAGAGCCTAAGTATAAGATTGATATTAAGATTGGCGCTCCGGTGAAAGTCGTTGATGGTCCCTTTAAGGGTTTTGAAGGAAAGGTTGCTTCTATTGATGAAGGTCGCGGGAGAGTTAAGATTTTAATTTCGGTTTTCGGGAGAGAAACGCCGACTGAACTTGACTTTTTACAAATTAAAAAATTGTGAGTAACTTATAAATTTTTAAAATTATAAGAGTCTTCCGTCGTTTTGCTCGCAGAAAACCTTGAAATTATTTGATTTAACAAAATAATTATGGCAAAAAAGATAAAAAGTGTTATTAAATTACAAATTGCAGCTGGACAAGCAAACCCTGCGCCTCCAGTAGGCCCAGCATTAGGACAACATGGGCTTAATATCTCAGAGTTTTGCCAGCAATTCAACGAAAGAAGCAAAAGTCAAATTGGCTACATTTTGCCAGTAGAGATTAGTGTTTATGAGGACCGTACTTACAGTTTTGTTCTTAAAACGCCGCTAACTGTTGGCCTTTTAAAAAAAGCAATTAATATTGATAAAGGTTCGGGGACTTCTCTACAGAAAAAAGTGGGTAAAATTTCTAAATCTAAACTTGAAGAAATCGCCAAAATAAAAATGCCTGACTTGAATACTGATAATTTGGCTCAAGCAGTTAAGATTATATCTGGGACTGCTCGTCAAATGGGTATAGAGATAGAAGGTTAAAACATTGAAGCATATATTTATATATTAAAATGATTATTGTATGAGGAGCAAAAGATATCAAAAAATAAATTTAAAAATTGACAAAAATAAAAATTATTCTTTAGAAGAAGCAATAGGAATTATTAAAGAAAATGTTTCTTCTAATTTTGATGAAACCGTGGAGTTGCACGTTCAGTTAGGAATTAATCCTCGCAAAACAGAACAGCAGGTAAGAGGTACAGTCACTTTGCCTAATGGCGTGGTTAAAAAAAGAAAAATCATTGCTTTTGTGGAGGAAAACAAAGAAAAGGATGCGGAAAACGCAGGAGCTGATTTAGTAGGTGGAAAAAAACTTATCCAAAAGATTCAGGAAGATGGGAATTGTAATTTTGATATAGTTGTTGCGCATCCTGATTTTATGGTAGACCTAGCTAAGATTGCTAAAATTTTAGGACCTAAGGGGTTAATGCCTAGCCCTAAAACAGGAACTATTAGTACTGACGTACCAGCGGTAATTAAAGAATTACGTTTAGGTAAGGTTACTTTCAAGAATGATGCTGGCGCTAATGTTCACCAAGCAGTAGGGAAGACTTCTTGGCCTATAGAAAAAATTAAAGAGAATATTGAAGGATATTTGAGTGTAATCAAGAAAGCCAAACCAGCTGGAGCTAAGGGGGTTTTTGTTAAAAAAGTATTTTTATCTTCAACAATGGGTCCAGCTTTGAAAATCGCCTTATAACTG
>CAZTWG010000002.1:0-9678 GCA_964617525.1 uncultured Gammaproteobacteria bacterium | reverse complement strand
TATGGAAAAAACAAAAGGAAGATTTATTGTTTTAGAAGGAACTGATGGTTCTGGGAAAACAGCTCAATTTTGGCAATTATTAAAGAAACTCAAAAAAGAAAAAATTGAAGTTCGTACTCTAGATTTTCCACGTTATGGGAAGCCATCATCTTATTTTATTGAACAGTATTTAAGCGGTAAATATGGTACGTGGCGAGAGGTAGGAGCCTATAAGGCTTCTCTTTTTTATGCCTTAGATAGGTTTGCTGTGTCTTCAAAAGTTAAGAAATGGTTAGAGGAGGGAAAAACAGTCATATCTAATAGATATGTAGCGTCTAACTTAGGCCATCAGGGCGCAAAAATTAGAAATAAATTGACCCGTCAAAAGTTCTATAAATGGGTTGATAATTTAGAATATAATATTTTGGCTTTACCAAGACCAGATATTAATATCTTTTTGCATGTTCCAGCTAAAATTGCTTATGGTTTGGTAGATAATAAGGGCAAGAGAGAATATTTGGGAAATAAAAAAAGAGATATCCATGAACAGGACATCAAGCATTTACAAGAAGCTGAAAAATCTTTTTTAGAAGTCGTAAAATTATTCCCTAGACAATTTAAACTAATTGAATGTGTCGAGAGTGAAGAGCTTCTGTCTATTGAGGAGATAGAAAATAAAATTTGGAAAATAGTAAAGAAATTCGTAAAATAAAAATCTAAAATTTAATTATAAAAAATTGTGGAAAGATTGATATTATTGATAGTTGTCATATTATTCCTCTTTGGAGCAACTGTTTTGTCCTAGGAAATAGTTCTTTCTGGCTCAGCACTTATACTCAATAGCCTATTTTATTTTTTGATACATTGAGAGAGAAAATTTCTTTCTTTTTTGCTTTGAATCAGAAAAAGCTGAAATGGCTATAAAATATGCTGAAAAAAATTAGTTGAAGTTAGAGTAATAGTCAGAAAGGGGGAAACTAAAGCCATGAGCAAGGCTAACAATAGTTATCATGAGTTATAATGGTTAACCCCCAGGGCTCAACCGCAAGAAAATTTATTATGAACATAGCGAATAACAAGGTTCTTGAGCGAGGCCCCGCTTAGCGGGGCGGAAGCGAAAGGTTCTTATGTTTTGTGAATTGTGGTTCCTTCGGGGGTATCTTCTACAGTGAAGCCAAGATTTTCTATTTCTTTTCGTATTTGGTCAGCTTCTGACCATTTTTTTTGTTGACGCAATTCTTCTCTTTTTTTAGATAATTCTTTTATTCCCTCAGGAATCATTAAAAGCTCTCTTTTTATTTTATCAAATCCAAGTCCAAGCACCTTGTCAAATTCTAAAAGAGTAGCCATTTTTTCGTCATTTGATTGATTGCTTTTAACTAAGTCCCAAACAATAGCCAATACCTTTGGTGTGTCTAAATCGTTATTAATAGCTGCCAAAAATTTCTCTTTTTCTGCCTCTATTACTTTGCCTGGCTCAGGATAACTAGAAATAATATTATAAAGGTTCTTTAAAGCATTTTGGCTTGCATCTAAATTGTCCCAATTGAAGGAAAGGGGAGAACGATAATGAGCGCTTAAACAAAGATAACGATATGCTAATGGATCGATATTTTTATTGACTAGAGTAGAAAGAGTAATAAATCCTTCACCACTTTTTGACATTTTTTCTTTGTCTAATACCAAAAACTCGTTGTGCATCCAATAATTAGCTAAAGGTTTGTTTTTGGCAGCTTGAGCCTGAGCAATTTCATTGGTGTGGTGAACTGGAATATGGTCTATCCCTCCAGTATGAATATCAAATGGTTGTTTTAAATATTTTGTTGACATAGCCGAACATTCAATGTGCCATCCGGGCCAGCCTTTGCCCCAAGGAGACCTCCATTGCATTAAGTGGTTTTTTTTATATCCTATGGCCTTAAACCATAAGGCAAAGTCAGTTATGTTCTTTTTTTCAGGATTTATATTTATTCTGGCTCCTGGACGAAGACCTTTAATATCTAACCTTGCTAAATACCCATAATTTTGAATTTTTTTGGTGTTAAAATAAATACCGTCAGATGTCTCATAAGCATAACCGTTTTTTTGTATTTGTTTTATCATCTTTATCATACATCCTATGTGTTTTGTGGCTTTAGTAAATTTATTGGCAGGCAAAATATTTAATTTTTTAATATTTTGGTAAAAGGACTGAGTATAAAAATTGGCTATTTCTTTCATTGATTTTTTACTGAATTCTTTCCCTTCGCGTCTTAACGCTTTCATCATTTTATCTTCTCCTTCGTCGGCGTCAGAAACAAGATGTCCAATGTCAGTAATATTGATAATATGCTTTACTTTATATTTGTTATACTTTAATGTTCTTTTTAGAATATCAGCAAAAATATATGCCCGCAAATTACCAATGTGGGCGTAGTTATAAACAGTGGGGCCACAACTATAGAGCCCTACTTTACCTTTTTTTATAGGTTTAAAAATTTCCTTTTTTCTAGTTAAGGTGTTATATACTTCAAGCATGAGTAATAGTTATATGTCTTAAAACCATTTTTTTCTTTTAAAGTAACCGATTAAGAACAAAATCATTAATCCTGTCACGCCTAATAATATCCAGAAAGCATTTGGGTGATTTATAAAAGGCATAAATTTTAAATTCATCCCAAAGAAAGTCCCCGTTAAACTTATCGGAAGCACGATTATGGAAATTATAGTTAAAATTTTGATAATATCATTTAATTGGAAAGATATTAAAGAGTTGTTTGTTTGCTCAATAGCCTCTACCGTTTCTTTGAGGTTTTCTAGATTTTGCCAGATATCTTCAGCGTTTTCGATGACTTCTTTGAAGTATATTTTTAATTTGCCAGGAGAAAAGAATAGATTGCTTTTTTCTAATAGTTTGCTTACTACTAAACGGTGAGTTTGAGTTATTCTTCTAAAATTGACTACATTTGTTTTAGCTATTAATATTTCTTTAACCATTCTTTTTTCATAGCCGTTAAAAATATTTTCTTCAATACTATTTATATTAAGGTTAATATTGCCTAAAATTGGATTACATGCCGACAACAAACGATTCAAAAGTTCATAAATTAAGAAAGCAGGGCTGCCAATAAAGTATTTGTCTTTTTGTTCGGGAGTAGTTTCGCAAAGGTTAAAAAAATTGATTAAAGGAGCTAATTCTCCACGATGGATAGTTATTAGGGTGTTAGAATTGATAAAAAAATCAACTTCGGAAGAAATTATTTTCCTAGTACGACGATTGTAAACAGGGAATAAAAGTACCATAAATAAATAATTTGGAGCAACATCTAATTTTGGCCTTTGTACGGGGGATATACAGTCATTGATGTGCAAAGGATGAAGTCTGAATTTTTGTTCAATATATTTCATTTCTTTTCTCTGGCAATCCGATACATTAATCCATGTTAAATTTTTAGTTTTAATTTCTTTTATATTTAAATTAGGCATTAGTTTATGATTAATTTTTATATATAAATATATTAATATTGTATCAAAATTTTGATAAATCTACAATGGCTTTTATTGATAAAATTTGTTAAAATATTAAATATGAGTTTATTGATACAAGGAAACATTAGGATAGATTCTTTAACTACTTTTAGGGTAGGAGGACTAGCTAAATATTTTTTTAAAGCTAAAAGCCAAGAAGAACTAATGCAAGTTATTGCTTGGGCGCAAGCAGAGAATATCTCATATTTTATTTTAGGTGGAGGGAGTAATATTTTAGTTTCAGACGAAGGATTTGATGGCCTTTTAATAAAAGTTCCGTCCCGGAATATTAAGGTAAAGAAAAATAAAGGGACTACAAAGATAATAGAAGTAGATGCTGGAGTGTTGTTAAGTAAATTAATTGCCTTTTCTTTAGAGCAAGGACTAAGTGGTTTAGAATATTTTGTTGGTATCCCAGGAACAGTAGGGGGTGCAATTTATGGTAACGCTGGTTGGCCCAGGAACAATAGTAGCATAGGGAAAACTATGATTAGCGCCACATTGCTAATGCCAAATGGTCAGATTAGTGAAAAGCGGGCAGACTGGTTTAAGTTTGATTATCGTAGCAGTAAATTAAAAAATTTTGGTCCTAAAAAAATAATTATTCTTTCGATAAAGTTTAAATTGGAAACAGCAAACAAGAACAAGATTTTAAAAATACAAAAAGAAACTTTAAGTATTCGCAAGAAAGGAATTCCTAAGGGTTATTCAGCTGGTTGTATTTTTAAAAATGTTGAAATTAAAAAAAATAAATCACTATCTTTGTTTGTTAAAAATCAACTGCCCTCTATCTTTATTGAAAGGGGGACTATTCCTGCTGGTTGGTTGATTGACCAATGCGGATTTAAGGGTTATAAAATTGGGGGAGCGCAGATTAGCAAACAACATGCTAATTTTATAATTAATGTTAACAACGCAAAAGCTCAAGACATTTATTCTTTGATAGAAATTGTTCAAAAACAAGTCAAGAAAAAATTTAACATTGATTTATCTTTAGAAATTGAGTATTTATTATGACATATAGTTTTCCTACTTTTAAGTTTTTTGTTTTTGGTTTACTAATCTTATTTTTATTATTTATTATTGCTTGGGTGCCCAAAACAGAGATAGAACTGACTTCTATCTCCGAACCTTTGCTCTTAGATTTTGAGGTTAATCTTAGCCAAAGTGCTACACACCCGTTGTTGAATTTAGACATCATCCCTTCCAAGATTGTTAATCTAGAAGAAGAATTAGATTCAGATTATATGTCGATTGATGGACTTAAGGATAATGAGAGAGGGGATATGGTTGTTTTTTTGCAAAAGGATTTACAAAAGATTGCCGAATATAAAACGCAAAATGTTTTAGATAACTCATATAAAACAAATGGATTAGGTGCTGATTTTGTGCCAATTAAAGAGGTTGCAAAATTTCATCCATTAGAATGGAGAATTCAAATTATTAATAAAGATTTAGAAAAAGGAAAAGCAACCTTGTTAGTTTCTTTGGAAGAAGAGGTAACTATGAATTATGATTTAAAAGCTCTAAAAAAAATTATGGTTTCGCAAAAATTGACAGAGGCGAATAGAATCTTAAAAGAGTTGCCAGGGATAAAAAATGTTATGATAAATAATTCGCCAAAATTTTGGCAGCATTTACCTTTATTTCCTTCTAGAATAAAAATAATTATCAATTAATTATATTTTCTTTACCTTATTTTAAATTATAATAGTATTGGGGTTGACAATAATATAAGAGATGTGTAAAATAATTTATATCTACAAAATTATTTTTTTATGCCTGACAGACAAAAAATATCTAAGGACTTTTTAAATGCCGAAGGTGTGGTTGAAGAATTATTACCGTCAACAACTTTTCGAGTAACTCTAGATAGTGGGAAAAGTATTTTAGCCCATCTTTCTGGGAAAATGAGAATGTATAGAATTAGGATTTCTCAAGGAGATAGAGTAAGATTAGAAATTAGTCCTTATGACTTAACCAAAGGGAGAATAGTCTACCGCTTAAAATAGATTTAATCCTTTTCAAATTTAAAGGATTTTTTTAATGCGGTGTTTGTTTCATTAATATTTTAGTATTTTTGTATAATAAGTTTATTATGAAAGTAAGATCTTCTGTTAAAAAAATGTGTAGTTCATGTAAGATAGTTCGTCGTGGAAAACGAATTTATGTTATTTGCAAGAATCCTAAGCATAAACAAAGGCAAGGATAAACTTGGGTGATTAGATACTTTGGGATTGAGCGTTTTAAAATTCCGATTACCTAATTGACCAATTAACTAATTAACCAATTTCTATGATAGTGAGAATAGTAGGGATTAATTTACCACCCAAAAAAAGAATTGTAATAGGTTTAACCTATATTTTTGGGATTGGAAACAGTTTAGCTAATGAAATTTTAGAAAAGGTAAATATAGATAAAAACAAATTAGTAGAGACCTTAAGTTCGGAAGAGATGGATAAATTAAAAAAAATTATTGAAGCTAATTATAGGACTGGTGGAGAATTAAAAAGAGACATAACTTCAAATATTAAAAGATTAAAAGATATTGGTTGTTATCGTGGAACGCGGCATACAAAGCGCTTGCCGGCACGGGGGCAAAGAACAAAAACCAATAGCCGTACAGTGCGTGGCAATACAAGAAGAACCTCTGGTAGCGGGCGACGGTCACTTCAAAAAACATAAATAATTTAAATATATTATGGCAGTTATTAAAAGAAGAAAGAAAAAAATAATTAAGCAGATACCTCGCGGACGTGCTTATATTAAGGCTACTTATAACAATACAATTGTTAGTCTAACAGATTTAGGGGGTAATGTTTTGGCTTGGGCTAGTGCAGGCTGTTTTGGCTTTAAGGGGGCTAAAAAAGCTACTCCTTATGCAGCTAGTGTTATTGTGAAAAAAGTGGTAGAAAACGTTAAAGACTATAACTTAAAAGAAGTTCAGGTTTTTGTAAAGGGAGTCGGAATGGGTCGCGAATCAGCTGTAAGGTCTTTATACTCCAACGGATTAAATATTTTATCAATTAAAGATATTACTCCTTTACCGCATAATGGTTGTCGAGCACGAGGAGTAAGAAGAGTATAGCCATCCTTCGGTTGGAATTCCTAATTTCTAAACAACAATAAATATTAAAAAAAAGATGAAATCAATGCCAAGATGTAAAATGTGTCGTCGAGAAGGTAAAAAACTTTTTTTAAAAGGGGAACGTTGCTTTACCCCTAGTTGTGCTGTGGTTAGAAGAAAATATCCACCAGGAGCTAATGGCCCAAAAGGTTATTCTCGTTTATCAGAATACGGATTGCAGTTAAGGGAAAAACAACGTTTAAAGAGATTTTATGGTATATCTGAAAAACAATGTAAAAATTATTTTGTTGAGGCTAAAAATAAAAAAGGAAATACAGAGATAAACTTTTTAAGATCGTTTGAAACTAGGATTGATAATGTAGTTTGTAAGGCTGGTTTTGCTAGTTCACGAAGGGCAGCTCGTCAATTGATTAGTCACGGAAACATTTTATTGAATGATAAACGAATGGACATTCCTTCTTATAGGGTAAAAATTGGAGATGTAATTAAAGTTAAAAATAAAAAAAATATTGAATCAATGATTAAAAATAATTTTGATGTTTCCAAGAATAAAGATAAAGATTTTCTACCAATTTGGTTTGACGTTGACTCCAAAAAATTACATATTAAAATTTTGCAAGAGCCAAGCGAAAAAGACTTGCCTCAATCATTTGATGGTAAATTAATTATAGCATTTTATAGTCGCTAAAAATATAATTTAAAAATTTTTGATAAGTTTAATGATATGAAAAATATTTTTTTACCACAAGAAATTAATTTTCATCCAGATAAAGAAAATAATAATAAGGGTTCTATTATTATTGAGCCCTGTTATCCTGGTTATGGAATAACATGGGGGAACGCTCTTAGGCGGGTTCTACTCACATCTTTAGGCGGAGCAGCAGTAGTCTCAGTTAAAATAAAAGGGGTTAAATATGAGTTTTCTACCATTCCTAATGTTTATGAGGATGTTCTGGGTATTATTTTAAATTTAAAATCATTAAGATTAAAGATTTTCACCGAAAATGAAGAACCTATTAGACTAACGTTAAAGGCAAGCGGAGAGAGGAAGGTTTACGCTTCTGACATTGATAAATCAGCTGATGTAGAAATAATTAACCCTGATTTGTTAATTGCTGAACTAACCGACAAAAAAGCTAAATTAGATATGGAAATTTGGGTAGCTAGAGGCTATGGGTGGGTTCCTTCAGAAGCAAAAAAAAGAGAAGGTTTAGATGTTGGCGCTATAGTTGTTGACTCAATCTTTACCCCTATTCTACAAGTTTCAGCTAATATTGAGAACGTGCGTGTAGGTGGTCGTACCGATTATGATAGATTAATCTTGGGGATTGAGACGGATGGCACTATTTCTCCATTGGATGCTGGATTAAAGGCTATGCAATTATTAAATGAACAATTTTCTTATTTAAGTGAATTAACTTCGGCCATTACTTCTCCTAAGTTACAGGAAAAAAAGAAATCATCTAACGTTAAAGTAAAGACTGACAAGAAAACGACCAAAAAAGTTGTTAAAAAAACAGCTAAGAAGAAAACGACCAAAAAAGTTGTTAAAAAAACAGCTAAAGCTAAGAAGAAAAAATAATTATTTATATGCGACACAGGAAAAAAGGAAAAATTTTATCCCGAAAAATTGGTCCTCGTAAGGCCCTTTTTAAGGGTTTAGCTTGCGCTCTTATTTTAAACGATAAAATCACTACTACTGAAGCTAAAGCTAAGGCAGTTAAACCAATTATTGAACGTTTGATTTCAAGAGGAAGGGTTAATAGTTTAGATAATTTACGAAAAATTAATGCTTATTTACAAAGCAGAGAAGCTACTAAAAAAATTATGGAAGAGCTAGGCCCTCGCTATAAAGAGCGACCTGGTGGTTACCTTAGAATTATTAAGATTGGTTCTCGCAGGGGTGATGCTGCTCATATGGTAGTTTTAGAATTAGTTTAATCATAAAATATGGACAATAATATTGTTAATAACAGAAAAACACACACAATTGATGCTACTAATAGAGTTTTAGGGCGATTAGCCACTAGGATAGCTTTAGCTTTAACCGGCAAACGCAAGACTAATTATTCTCCTAATATGGACATGGGAGATGAAGTTGTTGTTAATAATGTTTCAAAAATGAAATTTAAGGGACATAAACTTGAACAAAAAATATATTATCACCATAGTGGATATCCTGGTGGGTTAAAAGAAAAAAAAATGAAAGATATATTTGCTAAGAATCCATCTGAACTTCTCAAGAAAGCTGTTTATAATATGTTGCCAAAGAATAAGCTTCGTTCGGGAAGAATGAGAAGATTAGAGATGAATAACTAAATTACTAAAAATTCAGAGGATTAATCTTTGAATCTCTCAATCAATAGTTTCTAGCAACCTTTTTAGAGGGTTGTTTTAATTTGAGAGAATGTTAAAATTGAAATACTTTGATGTTTGTACAATAAATATTTAATTTCAAGGTTCTGACGAGCAAAGCGAGCAGGTTCTTGATATTAAAAAATAATTAGATTTATTTTATGAATTTATTAAAAATTAGAAAATATGGTGACCCGATATTGAGGCAAAAATGTCAGGAAATTAAAGATTTTAACAAAGATATTAGATTGTTATATAAAGGAATTTTGAAAAGTCTACAAGAATCAAAAAATGGGGTTGGTTTAGCTGCTCCTCAGGTTGGTTCTAACAAGCAGATTATAATAATTGACGCTTATGCTGCTAGTGGCTATAATTCACGTCCTAATAATTTTTTATGTTTAGCTAACCCAAAAATTGTTTATAAGTCTGCTAAAAGCAATAAAGGGATTGAAGGTTGTTTGAGCTTGCCTGGGATATCGGTTAAAGTTAAAAGAGCTAACAAAATAAAAGTGGAAGCATGGTCCTTGCAAAAAAATAAACCGATTGTTTTAGAGGCAGAGGGTTTTTTTGCTAGGGTGCTTCAACATGAGATTGACCATTTGCATGGAACTTTAATTATTGATTATTTGTCTCAATGGCATAGGTTGAGGGCGATAAAAAAACTTAAAAAGACTGTTGCGAGTGTGGTATAACGGTTATTATATCTCCTTCCCAAGGAGATGACGGCGGTTCGACTCCGCTCACTCGCT
>CAZTWG010000001.1:25682-34257 GCA_964617525.1 uncultured Gammaproteobacteria bacterium | reverse complement strand
CACAAGGGGTTTTTCAATTAGAGTCGCAAGGTATGCGAAAATATCTCAAAAAATTAAAACCAAATTCTTTAGAAGATATTATCGCTATGGTAGCGCTTTATCGACCAGGGCCTATGGAATTAATCCCCGATTATATCGACAGAAAGCATGGTTTAAAAGAAATAAAATATTTACATCCCAAATTAAAACCAATTCTAGAGAAAACATACGGAGTCGCTATTTATCAAGAACAAATATTACAAATTGTACGAGACTTAGCCGGATTTACTCTTTCTGAAGCTGATGTTTTGCGCAAAGCTGTAGGAAAAAAAATTGCAAAATTATTGCAAAAACAAAGAGAAAAATTTATCGATGGATGTATTAAAAATAAAATTTCAAAAGAAACTGCACAAAAGGTCTTCGCTTTTATCGAGCCATTTGCTCAATATGGATTTAATCGTAGCCACGCTGCTTGTTACGCAATTATTGCTTATCAAACTGCTTACCTAAAAGCACATTATACTACTGAATTTGTGGCAGCTCTATTCTGCTCAGACCAAAACAATATAGATAAAATTGCAATTGAAATCAAGGCTGCCAAGGAGATGGGTATTGAAATTTTACCTCCAGACATAAATGAAAGCTTTAAGGATTTTACTGTGGTTAAAAAAAACAAAATTAGATTTGGTCTATTGGCCATTAAAAATGTAGGAAGAGGAATATCAGAAACAATCATTGCAGAGCGTAAGAGTAATGGAAGTTTTCAAAATTTAGAAAATTTTTTAACTCGTATTCAATCTAAGGATTTAAATAAAAAATCATTAGAAAGCTTAATCAAGTGTGGAGCTCTCGATCATATAGAGGAACGCAATCAAATGTTAGAAAATATAGAAACTCTTTTAGAATTTGCTCACAAGAGAGAAAAAGACAAAAAAAATGGACAAACTACACTTTTCGCCATGATTCCAAATACTACAAAAGCTAATGGCTTAACTTTAAAAAAAGCTGAACCAGCCAAAAGACAACAAAAACTTATTTGGGAAAGAGAACTACTGGGGCTATTTGTATCTGAACACCCTCTTAAAGAATACGAGGAAATATTAAAAAAATATGCTAAACCAATTGGTGAGGTCCAGTCTCATAGATATCGGTCAGAAATAAAAGTAGTTGGTATTGTTACTAAAATAAAAAAAATTCTTACCTCTAGTAAAGAAGTTATGGCATTTGTTAAGATAGAAGACCCATCAGGAGAAATTGAGATTATAGTTTTCCCTAAAATATTAAAAGCTAATCCTGAAGTTTGGGAAGAAAATAAAACCGTTTCAGTCACAGGTAAAATTTATCATAAAGATCAATCTTTAAAAATTATTGCAAAAAAAGTAAAAGAAGTAAAAAAGGAAGTGCTAGACGATTTATTGCTGAAAAAAAAATAAAATGGTATAATATTAAAATATAAAACAAAAGATACAATAACTAAGAAACAATAACCAAACAAATTCCAATATTCAAACGAAGAATCGTTTGGTTATTTGGTCATTGATTACTGTTTGCATCTTGGTTATTTGAATTAATTAACACATATGCCTAAAGTTTACATTTCTCCCCATGAAAAAATTGGCTATTTATTTTTAGCATTAACTATTCTAATTATAATTGGAATAATCTTTGGATTTTTTAATCTTCTTTATGGGGCTGAAATTTTAATCACTCCTAAGGCTCAAGAAATAGATACTAATTTTACAATTCAAATAAAAGAAAATCTAAACGATGAAGAATCAATCACTAATCCTGAAATTTTAGCTGGAAAATTTACAGAAATCATAGAAGAAGAAGAAGCCAGCTTTTCTCCACAAGCAAGTGTATCAATGGAAGATTATGCTGAAGGGACAATAACTCTTTCTAATAATACTTGGAATACAATTACTTTTGTTCCTAGCACTCGTTTCGCATCTCCTAAAGGATTAATTTTTAGAGCCATTAACAGAATAAAAATTCCTGCTAGGGGGGAAACTGATGTCTTGGTCAGAGCTGATAAGATGGGAGCAGAATATGATATTGACCCCTGCACATTTACTATCCCTAATTTACGTAGCGCTAACTTGAAAGAAAATATATCAGCCGAGAGCAAAGAGCCCATGACTGGAGGTCTTAGAAAGACAGGCGTTATCATGCAAACTGATTTGGACCAAGCTAAAAAAGAAATTCAAGATAGATTACATACTCAAGGTTTAGAAAAGATAAAACAAGAATTAACTCCCGACTCAGATTCCAAAATATCTTTAAAATCTGATATTATAGAAGAAAAAGTAAACGCTCAGGTTGGAGATGAAAGGGGTGAATTCACAGTATCAACTAAAATTAAAATGCAAGCAGTAAGTTTCAATGAGAAAGAACTATTGAATCTAGCCATAGAATCATTAAATAAAAAAATAACAACAGGGAAGCAATTAGCCGGCTATGAGCCTAAAAGCTTGTCATATCGTTTGACAGAATATAATCTAGAAGAAAAAAGAGCTAATCTAGAGGTTCAGCTACGCGGTTATATGATTTTAAATCTTGAAAGTGAAATTTTAAATAAAGAAATGTTATCTGGGATGAGTGAAGAAGAGATTTATGAATATTTTAATCAATTTCCCGAAATCCAAGAAGTAAAAATTAAATTTTGGCCTTCCTTCTTCTTGAAAAAAATCCCAGAAGAAAAGAATAAAATAAAAATAAAAATAAAATATGACCCCCGTTAGAAAGCTCGATTCACAAATCCTAAAAAGAATATATGAATGTATTGCAAGAAACAATTATAACTTTCTAACGGGGTGAGCCTCGTTAGAAATTTTGTGTTGTGCTAAAATTTCTATGGGGATATTTACAAATCACTCAAGAACCTTATTATTCACTATACTTCACAGCAAAAAACCTTTCCCCTAACGAAAATCTGCCGTCAGGCAGGCAGGGAAATTAAATAAAGCATTGTATATAATAAAGTAAAATAATTTAATTATGAAAATTTCTAACGGGGTAACAATGTCTCTTGATACACTTAGGCATTCTTGTAGTCATCTAATGGCTGCGGCTATATTATCTTTATTCCCCGAAACTAAATTCGGCATTGGACCCACAATTGAAAGTGGCTTCTATTATGATTTAGAGCTAGACAAAGGTTTAAACCCCAATGACCTTTCTAGAATAGAAAAACGAATGAAAAAATTAATTTCTCAAAATTTAAAATTTGAAAAAAGAAAAATTACAATTGAAGAAGCCATAAAATTATTCAAAAAAATAAAACAACCATATAAGATAGAGCTCTTAAACGATATAAAAAAACATGGGACGACTAAGACGTCGGAACATCAGAATATTGCAAAATCGGAACATAAAAAAATAGAGAAAGTAAGCATTTACCAACTGGGCGACTTTACCGACCTTTGCAGGGGCCCTCATGTTAAATCTACTAAAGACTTATCCAACATTTCTTTCAAGTTAACTAAAATTGCTGGCGCTTATTGGCGTGGCAACGAAAAAAATAAAATGCTAACCAGAATTTATGGTCTAGGTTTCCAAAAAAAAGAAGAACTTGATAAACATTTAGAAAACTTAGCTGAAGCGGAAAAAAGAGACCATAGGAAGTTGGGTAAAGAATTAGACCTTTTTAGTATTAATTACGATATCGGTCCAGGTTTAATACTATGGCACCCAAAAGGCGCTATTATCAAAAAAATTATTGAAGATTACGCAATAAATGAATATATAAATAACGGATATCAATTAATCAGCACACCTCATATAGCTAAGCTAAATCTTTGGAAGACCTCAGGCCATAATAATTTCTATAAAGAAAATATGTTTCCTGTTATGCGTATAAAAGAATTGTCTAAAGACGAAAAAGAAGATTATCAACTTAAGCCAATGAATTGTCCATTTCATATTGCTATTTACAAAAACAGTACTAGAAGCTACCGCGACCTTCCGATAAGATATACTGAACTTGGCACTGTCTACAGATATGAAAAATCTGGCGTCTTGCATGGACTAACAAGGGTCAGGGGCTTTACTCAGGACGATGCTCATATTTTTTGTATGCCAGAGCAATTAAACAAAGAAATTGAAGCTACTGTCAAGTTTGCGATAAAAATGTTAAAAACTTTTGGATTCAAAGATTACGATATTTATCTATCAACTCAACCTCAAAAATTTGTCGGAACAGCAAGTAATTGGGAAAAATCAATCCATGCTTTAAAAAATGCTTTAGAAAAATTAAAAATTAAATATCAAATTGATCCTGCTGGCGGTGTTTTCTACGGCCCAAAGATTGATATTAAAATAAAAGATAGCATAGGCAGGGCATGGCAATGCACGACAATACAGCTTGACTTTAATCTGCCAGAAAAATTTGAAATGACATATATCGACAATAAGGGCGAGAAAAAACGACCGATTATGATCCACAGAGCTCTCCTCGGATCGTTAGAGAGATTTATAGGGGTATTGATAGAACATTATGCGGGAATTTTCCCAGTTTGGCTCTCCCCCGTTCAGGTATATATAACACCTGTCGGAAAAGCTCACAGTTCAGCAACAAAGAAAATAGCGCAAGAATTAAAAGAATATGGGATCAGAACAGAGGCCGACTTATCAAACGAAACTATTTCTTATAAAATCCGCAAGGCAGAAAAACAAAAAATACCATACATTATGGTTATTGGAGATAAAGAGATGAAAGGAAAATATCTAAACATTAGAATGAGAGGCAATAAGATAAAAAAATTAACTAAAAAACAATTTATAGAAAAGATTTTAAAAGAAATCAAGGCTAGAAAGTAAATAATTATTATTAATTTACTAACATAATCATTATAAAAACAAAAGATAAAATTCTTATTTTAACGCTCGCTGGAATGTTACTATTGCCATGTTATAGCGATTAAAGCGCAAGAAGCCATTAATTAAGTTTTTGTCAATTGTACCCAATAAATGTAGATTTAGATAAAAATATTTTAGAAAACGCAGATACTGAAAAGGAATAAAAGGGACATCCAACCAAAATAACAAATAATAATGTTATAGCTCACATTTAACGAGAGAGAATATTTTTTGGCAAAAACGAGAATATTATTCTCGTCGGATAATATAAAAAAGATATTACCAAACGATAAAGTAAGGTAAAAAAACAAAATATGAAGTATCACATAATCACTTATGGATGCCAAATGAACAAGAGTGACTCAGAAAGAATAGCAGGTATTTTAGAAAATGATGGTTATAAGGCAGCCCCCAACATCAATGGGGCTGATTTAGTTATAGTTAATATGTGCTCAGTTAGACAATCGGCAGTAAACCGAGTATATGGATTAAGCGAGAAATTAGCTGACATTAAAAAAAAGAAACCTGAGCTAAGAACAATTCTTACAGGATGCATTTTAAGCAAAGACAGAAAAAAAATGAAGAATAAATTTGACGAAATAATCAGTGTTCAAGAAGTCAATAGCACCGTTAGCGCTATTTCTGGCAAAAATTCTTCCTCAATCCATCCACTATATTCTTCCACATTCTCTGCCTATATTCCCATAATGACCGGCTGTAATAATTTTTGTTCTTATTGTGTTGTGCCTTATACTAGGGGGCGAGAATATTCCCGTCCAGTTTCAGAAATTGTTTCTGAAATTCAAAGAATTATTAAAAAAGGTTATGTTGAAATTATATTGCTAGGGCAAAACGTTAATTCCTATAAAAATAACCAAAATTTTCCCGAACTATTAAAAACTATTCATAATATCCCTGGAAAATTTTGGCTTAGTTTTCTTACATCCCATCCTAAAGATTTTTCTGACGAATTAATTGAAGTAATGGCCAATTCTCCAAAAATTTGCCCCTATATCCATTTGGCCGTCCAATCTGGGGATAATCAAATTCTTAAAAGAATGAACCGAAATTATACGATAGAACAATACGAAAAAATAATATCTAAGATTCGTCAAAAAATACCACAAATCAATATCTCCACCGATATTATCGTGGGGTTCCCCGGAGAAACAAAAAGACAATTTGCGCATACTAAAAAACTAATGAAGAAAATTAAATTTGACATGGCATATATTGCTCAATATTCACCTAGAGACAAAACTGATGCCGCCAAATTGAAAGATAATGTATCTTCAAGAGAAAAGAAAAGGAGAAATAGGGTTTTGAATAAAATTTTAAAAAAAACAGCCCTACGAAACAACCAAAAATATATTGGCCAAAAAGTAGAGGCTTTAGTAATTAAACCAAATCAAGCTAAAACAAAAAGTTTTAAAAACATTGAACTAAGCAAACCAGCCGTTCCCGGCACATTTATCTATTGTCAAATTACTAATGCTTATAGCTGGGGATTAATCGGGGATCCTCTTGATACGACGCAAAACAACAATATAAACTCCGATTAATAAAATACCGAGAGGAATAATATTCCAATACCAATTAAATCTGACGATAGTATTATATAGGCCGTGAAGCAAGAAAGCCAAAAATAATCCTTTTAAAGAAAGATACCTTGAGAATTTAGGATTAAACTTGACTAATGCCCAATAATAACCAATAATTCCTCCCGACAAGAAATGAATCAATGTTGTAGTTAACCCTCTAAGCAAAATAAGACTAGTTCCTGACCATATATTTGGCGACAAAAATCCATAAAGGATGTTTTCACTAAAAGCAAAACCTAACCCAAGAGTCATGCCATAGATGAAACCATCTCTAACTTGATTAAAATGCCGAATTTGATAAACGCCTAAACGGAAAACTATATATTTCCCGAATTCTTCAAATAAACCATCAATTAAAAAAGAAGAAAAGAATATTGCTAGAAATGAACCTAAAAGTAGGTTTTTCTCGCTCCAATTAGTTAAGTTCCCCGTAATTAGCATTAAAGGAATGGTAACTAAAGCTCCTAACAAAAAAACCCTAAAAATTTGCGAGCGCGGCTCTGGAGCAGAACGGTCTAATCGTAAGCAAACGAAAAGCCATATCCCGATAGGCAGAGCGCTAAACAGTAAGTAAATTAAAAAGTTTTGATAATCCATAATATTTTTAATTATACCTTAAACATGGAAACAAATAAACCCCGAATAATTGTGATTTGTGGTCCTACAGCTTCTGGAAAAAGTTCTTTTGCGTTAAGATTAGCTAAAGAATATTCAAAAAACAACCAAAATATTGAAATTATATCCGCTGATAGCAGAGCTATTTATAAAGAAATGGACATTGGCACTGCCAAGACATTGGCAAAAGACAACAATGGCATTCATCACCACATGATTGACATTATTAATCCAAGCGAAAAATTTACCGTAGCTTTATTCAAAAAACAAGCTACAAAAATTATTAAAAAAATTCACCAACATGGAGGAATCCCCTTTCTTGTTGGCGGGACCGGCTTGTACATTAGTTCAATTGTTGACAACTTAGTAATCCCTAAGGTCAAGCCAGACGAAAAAATGAGAGCTGACATAGAAAGAGAAATTAACGATAAATGCTTAGATTTTGTTTGGCAAAAATTATTAAAACTAGACCCACAAGCTAAAGATTTTGTTCAAGAGAAAAATCCTCGTAGAGTAATTAGAGCTTTGGAGGTCTGTTTAAAAACGGGACAACCGTTCTCTCAATTACGAAGCAAGGCTCAGCCAGAGTTTGAAATCTTACAAATCGGAATTAAAACAGAAAGAACAAAACTATATTCTCAAATAAACCAAAGAACCGAGCAAATGATTAAAAATGGATTAGTAGAAGAGGTTAATGAATTAATAAAAAAATATCCCACTTCTAGTCCAGGTTTAACTGGGATTGCTTATAAAGAGATTATTCTTTACCTTAAAAATAAAATCACATTACAGGAAGCAATTGATCTAATCAAAAAAAATACGCGTCATTATGCGCGCCGTCAAATAACCTGGTTTAAAAGAGATGAACGTATTCATTGGGTTACTTCATATTCTGAAGCGAATCAACTAATCAAAAATTTCCTACCAGGAAACTAAAAAAAATGATAGTCAAGCTCCCATTTTTCTATTGTTTAATTTTTATAATTTTGGATAAAGAATTTTCGCAAAAACTACCTATTGGTTTTATGATGTTAAATTATTTCATGCTTTCTAAAAACCTAGCTTAATCTTCTTGGCAATCAAAAATCGTGCGCTTATCTACTCCGCGAATGTAGGTGTGATAATATTAACAATCTTAACTTTTCTTATATGACTGAGGCGCTAAGCCTCTCGTTTTTTTATAGGAATTTTGTCAATAATTCTTTAATTAAATCTGGGCTTACCCGTCCCTTTGTTTTTTTAACCGTTTGCCCTATTAAAAATTGAATAGCATTAGGATGGCCTCCTTTAATCTTAATTACTATCTCAGGATTATTTTTAATAACATCTTGAATAATGGTTTCTATTTCGTCTGATTCAATAAGTTTTTGAGAGCTAAATTCTACCAACAAAGAATTAGCATCTCGTCCCGTTTCAAACATTTTTTTCAAAATTTTTCGACCAAAAATATTAGACAACTTCTTTTCATACATTAAAATAATAAACTCAGCAAAATCTTCAGAAGAAACGCTGAGTTCTTCTTT
>CAZTWG010000001.1:14932-25672 GCA_964617525.1 uncultured Gammaproteobacteria bacterium | reverse complement strand
AATAATAATTAATAAACCAATTGGCAATCAATTTAATTATTTTTTTCTTATTTCTTTGCCATATTTCTAATTCACTAGCATCCATACCTTCGCGAGAAGTAATCCAGTTCTGCATTTTTTCAACAACCTTTTCTACAAAAGACGCTCTTGCTGGCGAAGAAGTTAATACTTTTATTTCATTTTCTAAAAATCCATACTTTTTCTGCCAAAATTCCCTTTGTTGAGATGGTAGTTTCGGTAAAGATTTTTTTAATTCTTCAATATCAAACGGAAAATCTTTAGATTTGGTAGAAAAAATTGGTAAATCTGGTTCCTTGAAATATCTATAATCTTTATTTTCCTCTTTACTTCTCTGCTCAACCGTAATGCCCCTTTTGGCATCCCAACCACGTGTAATCTCTACTTCGGGAGCTTTATTATTTTCCCATAATTCAGTTTGCCTCTTAATCTCGTATCTTAAAGCTTCCTCTACTGCACGAAATGAATTAAGATTTTTTATTTCTGTTTTGGGATAAAGATTTTTTCTATCGTTCTCTGGTCTTAAAGAAACATTGACATCACATCTCATTTGCCCATTTTCCATTTTTGCGAAAGAAACATTTAAAACACGAGCTATTTTTTGCAATTCTTGTAAAAACTCCTTAGCTTGAGAAGAGTTCTCTATGTCTGGCATAGTTACTATTTCAGCTAAAGGCACTCCAGCACGATTAAAGTCTAGTAAACTATAATCTTTTTCTGAATGTAATAATTTTGCAGTATCTTCTTCTATATGTATTCTCTCTAAATTAATTTTTCGTTCCTTAACCTCTAAATATCCTCCAACAATTAATGGACGATAGTATTGTGTAATTTGATATCCTTTAGGTAAATCTGGATAAAAATAGTTTTTACGATCAAACCAAAAACTTTCAGCTATTTCTCCCTTTAGCGCTAATCCTAAAAGCAAAACCTTTTCTATTACCTTTTTATTTAGAACCGGTAAAACTCCAGGATGGCCTAGACAAATTGGGCAAATATTAACATTGGGCAAAACGCCCTGAACTTTGTTAGAGCAAGAACAAAACAATTTACTCTTTGTGTTAAGCTCTAAATGAATTTCTAAGCCAATAACAGGCTTTAAATTAAGATGCATTTTTGGTAGTTAAAATTACAGGAATGGTCATTAATATAATTTGCAAATCAAACAATAAAGACCAATTTTCAATATAATAAATATCTAGTTTCGCTTCTTTGTTAAATGATAATTTTGAGCGACCAGAGATTTGAGGCAAACCAGTTAATCCTGGTCTAATAGCTAGTAGTTGCTTATGACGTCTAGCGTAATTAGCTATTTCTTGCGGTTCATGAGGACGTGGTCCTACTAAGCTCATCTCTCCTTTAAGAATATTAAAAAACTGAGGTAGCTCATCTAAGCTGGTTCTACGTAAAAAATGACCGAAACGAGTTATCCGTGGATCATCTTTCATTTTAAACAAAGGACCTTCTCTTTCGTTATGTTTTAATAATTGCTCTTTAAGTTTTTGAGCGTTCGGCACCATAGAACGAAATTTATAAAGTTGAAATGGATGATTCTTTTGTCCGACTCTTTTGAGGCTGACAAAAACTGGACCGCGGGAATCAATCTTAATAATAATGGCTAAGATCAAGAAAAGTGGAGAAAGAAAAACCAAAGATAGAGAAGCGCAGACTAAGTCAATAAAACGCTTTACAATCCTTCCCCAACCACAAAGAGCTGTTTGCCCCAAAGTAATGATTGGAATACCATTGATTGTTTCCATTTGCACATTACTCGCCAAAGAATCAAAAATATCAGCCGCATATCTAAAAATAATTTGATGCTCTTGGCAAAAATCAATAATTTTTAGCACCTCTGACCGTTCTAGCAAAGGGTCTGTCTGAATAATTTCATTTATTTCTCCCACTCTATCTAGCCATTCTTCTTTTAAGCTTAAAAAAGATTTAGGGTTGCCCAAAACCCGATATCCAACCCTGGTGTTGTCCTGTAAGTAGCGAATAATCTGCTCAGTAGTTTTATCTTTGCCTAATATTAAAACTGGTTCTAGATTTTTTCCTTTTTTATATGCCAATAATCTTAAGATATGGATCGATGCCCTTCCCAAGCTAACGAAAAAAATAGAAACTATCCAAGCAGCCAAAATAATAAAACGAGAGGAAAAGTATTCTCCTTTAAAAAAAATAAAAGTCACAATAAACATTGTCCCCATAGAACAAGCTAAAAATATCTTGGGGACTTCTTTAGAAAATCTGCGCTTCAGCCCTAAATTATAAAGACCAGATAAAACGAAAATGCCTAGCCAAGTTAAAGCGATTAAAAAAACAGAAATAAGATATTCTTTGAATGGAATTTCATAAATAACTGGTCGTAAACTAGTAAAAGCGGTAAAACGCAAAAAGTAGACAAAAACTCCAGACAAAACCAGCATAACATAATCTACTGGCACTAAAAAGGTAGCAAAAAATAAATCGTTTCTTTTCATATAATTTTTATTATAACAGAAAATAATACAAAATCCTAGAACATAAGTTAAAGGATTTAGTATTTTAGATAAACTTATAAGCCGAATTCTGTTCCGTTAATCTTGCGAAAAACGGGATGGCTATTTATCTAGGCTTAATGTTACCATTAAACTCTAACGACCTACCAAAATTTGGTCTTGCACTCAAATAAGGATTTAGCCGTTTCATCGTGGTTTTTTGTTATATAGCCACGCTCACCCACTTTTAAAAAGGGGGTGCCTAGGCCTTTGCAAGCCTTGGCGTCTCTGTTCGCACCTCTACACCAATACAACAAAGTATTAATGCGACGGGAATTACCCGCTATCCTACTCCTTGTTGCCAAGGGAGTGTTCGGACTTTCCTCTTAATAACCCATAAAGGCTACCAAGCAACCATCTAGTTTATCTATCTGACAGAATAGCATAATTCGTATCAAAAATCAATGCTAGGGAAATAAATGCTTATCAATAACTTGATTTACTAAGCTATCTGCTTTTTTGTTTTTTTCTCGTGGGATATGATAAAAATTAACTTGTTTGAAATATTGAGACAAATTCCAAGCTTTTATAAACAAAACTCCCAAGTCTTTATTCTTTACCTTATATCTTCTGTTTAATTGCTCTACGACCAATTTACTGTCCAAATAACAATCTACATCAGTTGCTTTTAGTTTTTTTGTTTTTTCTAGCCCTAGAATAAGAGCTTCATATTCAGCTTTGTTATTTGTAGTATAACCCAAAAATCGAGAATGCTCTTGAATTATTTTGTTATTACTATCATAAATAACTACTCCAGCCCCTCCTGGACCAGGGTTTCCACGAGCTCCGCCATCCGTATAAATTATATATTTCATAATTTTGTGATTTCTTAAACTGATTTTTTAACATCTATTACTTTCATTTGTAACTCCTTAGTCCCATTCCACTGATTAACGTCCAACTTAAAAACTATATCTATTTTCTGATTAGGCTTGAAATCATCTATTGCGGTAGGAGAACTGAAATAAATCATTTTGCGACCACCCTCTAAAAAAAGTCTATGATGTTGATTATTTTTACCAACTGATTGAATTTTTTCTAAAATAACACCCTTTATTAAAAATTTTGGCTGGGGATTTTCGCAACCAAATGGTTCAAATTTAATTAGTTCTTCATATAATCCCCAATTAACATCATCTAGGCTGATTTCTGCATCTATAAACAATTTAGGAGCTATCATATCTGGGGCCAAAACTTTTTCTCCCCTTTTTAAAATTCTCTGCCTAAAATCGTCAAAAGAACTTGTCCCCTTTAAGGTAAAACCAACCGCTCCACTATGTCCACCAAAAGCTTTAAAATATTTACTTTCCTTCTCTAAAAAAGAGAATAAGTCAAATCCCTCTATTGAGCGTCCAGAACCAGTAAGTTCTTTCCCTTTCCTGCCCAATACTAAAGCGGGGCGAGAAAAAGAATTAACTAATTTATTTGCCACCAAACCCAAAACACCTACGGGCCAATCTTCTCCTAGAGCGACAATAATTTTGTTCTTTTTGTCTACCTTAATTGATTTAAAAATTTTTTCAGTTATCTTTTGTCTTTGACTATTTAATAAGTTTAAATGTTGTGCGTGTTTATCAGCTTCTTCTCGGTCAACGGACAAAAACAAATTTAAAGCATCTGTAGCATGATTAATCCTACCAGCAGCATTGATTCGTGGACTAAATTGATAGCCTATATGAGTTGCGCCTAAACAACCTATTTCTAGAGAAGAATATTTAATTAGTGATTTTAGTCCCAAATTACGAGTTTTGTTTAAGACAACTAAACCATATTTACTTAAAACTCTATTTTCTCCTAGCAAAGGCACGTAATCTGCAATTGTCCCGATAGCTACTAAATCCAATAACCATTTTTCTGTTGCTTCCTTGTCTTGCAAAGAACAGTTTTTGTCTTTTAATAATCCTTGAATTAATTTAAAAGCTACGCCTACCCCGGCTAAAAATTTGAAAGGATATTTTTCTCGAGCTAGCTGGGGATTTATGATAGCGAAAGAATTAGGTAATTCTGACGATTTACGATGATGGTCAGTCACGATCACATCAATATTTGATTTATTCGCTAAATCAATTTCTTTAACATTAGATACTCCACAATCACAAGTGACTATTAAGTCTATTTTTTGTTTAATAAAATCTTTAATAGCTTTTTTATTAAGCCCGTAACCATCTGTTTGCCGATTTGGGATATAAACCTGTAAATTTTCTATTCCTATTTTTTTAAAGATTTCAAATAAAATGGTTGAAGACGTTACTCCGTCTGTGTCATAATCTCCGCAAATAACCACTCTTTCCTTGTTTTTAACTGCTTGATATATTCTCTTAACCGCTTTTTTCATATCTTTCAACAAAAACGGGTCATGAATATTTTGAGAATAATCGGGCTGCAAAAAATCATAAATTTCTTCTTTGGTTTTAAGTCCTCTATTTGCAAGTAATTGTAAAATAACCGGATTTATCTCCGGAAATTTATTTTTGAAACTTTTAGAAATCAAGGAAGAAACCTCCCAAACCTTTTGCATAACCTTTTAGTTATTTGTAAATTCTTGGTATATCCGAGTTAATTCTAGTAACAACTTCATAGTTAATAGTCCCGATTTTTTTTGCCATATCATCGGCGCTAATAACCCTATTCTTTTGCCTTCCAATTAAGACTACCTCATCTCTTGCCTTCGCTCCTGCCACACGCGAAACATCAGCCATAGTTAAATTCATACAAACTCGCCCCCTAATTGGACAAGAAATACCATGGATTAACACTGAGCCACAATTTGAAAAACGACGATCATAACCATCGGCGTAACCAACAGGCAAAATAGCTAATTTCGTTTTTGAACGAGTTACAAAAGTGCGATTATAGCCCACAGAGACTCCAGCTGACAAAGATTTAACCTGAATCACTTTTGTTTTCCAAGATAAAACTGGTTGCAGATTGACTAAAAAAGATTTTTTATTAGCTATACATTGAGTATTTTTTGATGGCCATAAACCATAAAGACCAATCCCTATCCTAACCATATTAAAAAGAGTGCATGGATTGTTGATAGTTGCCGCCGAGCAAGCGGCATGAGCTAATGATATTTGTTTATCTTCTATAATATCTTGAAATTTTTTAGTTTGTTGCTTAGTATAAGATTGATTTTTGGATTCCGAATCAGCATAATGCGTAAAAATCCCTCGTAAATTTAAATATTTGAACCTTTTAATTTTTTCTATAAAATCATTAGCTTGCCCACTCAAAATCCCAATTCTACTAGTGCCAGTATCAATCTTAATGTGAATATTAACAATTTTATTTAGATTTTGCCCCTCTTTATCTAAAAAAATAGCTTGGGATAAGGTATAAACAGGAAAATCAATATTTTCACGAATTGCCTCTTTAATGTCAGAAGAAAAAGGATAATAACTTAAAATAAAAATAGGAGCTTTAATCTTAGCTTGACGTAATAATAGCGCTTCTCTGAGGTTGACTACACCAAGCCAATCGGCTCCCGCTGATAAACAAAGTTTTGCCACTTCTAACATACCGTGACCATAGGCATTTGATTTTACTATAGCCATAATTTGTCTTCGCGACCCAACTATTTTCCGAAATTGCTTTAAATTACTTTGAAGACGCGATTTTTTAATTTCAACCCAAGTTAACATAAAATATCAAGTTGACTTATTTCTTTGGCTTTAAAATCGGAAATAAAATAACTTCTCTAATGTTTTGAGTATTAGTTAAAATATTGGCTAAACGATCAATTCCTATTCCTTCCCCTGCCGTAGGTGGCATACCATATTTCAATGCGGTCACAAAATCTTGATCCGCACTTTGTGCTTCCTCATCTCCTTTTTCTAATAATTTCTGCTGTTCCTTAAATCTTGACTCTTGGTCTAAAGGATCATTCAACTCAGAGAAAGCATTGCACACCTCCAATCCATTTATTAATAATTGAAATCTCTCTACATAATTAGGACGGGCTGGCATCTTTTTAGCCAAAGGAGATAATTCCAAAGGATGATTGATAATAAACGTTGGTTGAATAATTTTGGGTAGAACAAATTCCTTATATAATTCATCTAATATTTTGCCTCGACCCCAAGTTTTATCTATCTTTATGCCCAAAGACCTCGCTTTAGAAATTAAGTCTTTAGTTTTTATATACTTATCAATGTCAAACTTTGCCTCTTTAATTATAGTTTCCCTAAAGTCTAAACGAGGATATGGTGGTTTAAAATTGATAGTTTGTCCTTGATATTCTATTTTTAAATTGGAAAAACCTAAATTTTCCAATAAAAAGACCATTAATTCTTCGGTCAAAAGCATTAAATCATTATAATCGGAATAAGCTTGGTAAAACTCTATTTGGGTAAACTCTGGGTTATGAGTTCTGTCCAGTCCTTCGTTACGAAAACAGCGAGCAATTTCATAGACCCTTTCCATTCCACCGATAACTAATCTTTTTAAATAAAGTTCAGGAGCAATTCTTAAATAAAGATCAGTGTTTAAGGCTTGATGATGGGTTATAAATGGCTTAGCCGTAGCTCCACCAGCCAAAGTTTGTAAAATAGGTGTTTCTACCTCTAAAAAATCTCTTTTATCAAAAAACTCTCTTATCAGTTTAATCATCTTACTACGAACAGCAAATATTTTACGCACCTCAGGGTTAGAAATTAAATCTAAATAACGTTGACGAAATCTAGTTTCAATATTTGACAAACCATGCCATTTCTCGGGTAAGGGCAAAAGAGATTTAGACAAAAGTGAATATTCATCTACTCTGAGAGTATTTTGCCCTCTTTTGGTTTGAAAAAATTTTCCTTTGATTTGTAAAAAATCACCAATATCAATATTGTTTACAAAAAAATTGTAATCTTTTTCCCCTAGGTCATTTTGATTCAAGAAAAACTGAAACCGACCTGAAAAATCTTCTAAGTTAGCAAAGCAAGCCTTGCCATGCAATCTTAAAAGAACCAAACGGCCAGTTAAAGTAACCCTTTTTTTATCTTTTTCTATCTGACTAAAATTAGAATCTGCTTCTTTGCAGGTATGAGTACGCTTTCCCTTGGAGGGATAAGGATTGATCCCATGCTGAATAATGTTATCTACTTTTTTTAGTCTATCAGATTGAATGCTCATAAAATTCACATTTTTAAAAAAATATCCTTAGGTTAAGTTTAGCATTTATTAGGAAAGAAACAAGAAATCAGATTTTATAAATTTATTACTCAATCCGGATAATCTTAATATCTATAACTCCTGAAGGTGCCTGCAATTTAACATGTTCATTTTTTTTCCGACCAAGCAATATTTTACCCATAGGAGATTCGTATGAAATACGACATTGGCTTGGGTCAGCTTCGTTATCCCCAACAATAAAATACTCTTTAATTTGTGATTTAATCTCTAAAACTACCTTAGAGCCTATTGAAACTATTTCTTTATTTATTGTTTTCTGATTAATAATCTTGGCATCTCTTAATAGTTTTTCTAATTTTTTTACCTTCATTTCAGCAAGAGCCTGGTCCTCTTTAGCACTCTCAAATTCAGCGTTCTCGGACAAATCACCCATCTCAATAGCTAAACTAATCCTTTTAATAATTTCAGGAATTTTGTCTTTTTTTAAAAATTCTAACTCTTTGAGAATCTTTTCTTTACCTTTGTCTGTTAAAAATTTAGTCATAATAAAGTATTAAAAGAAACAAAAAATTATCCTTAGTTAAAGGTATTAATAAAGTTATTTAATAATAACTAATAGATTTATTTCTGAAGTGAGTATTTTATATCATCAGGGATAGGTATTTCTTGTTTTTTGCTCACCCCAGGATAGCGCCAGACAGTAATAATTTTTACTTTCTGGTCTTCGGTTAATTGATACATTAACCATATTTCCGTTGGACGTTTAGACGAACCAACAGTGTTCATAACTGCTATTGTGTTTAAAGCAATGCCTCCTTCCTTTCGTTCATGCTTATAAAACAACTTTCTCAATTTTTGCTCTGAAAGTCTGTAATATTTCATTTTTTCCACGGCATGTTTGGTCCAAATAAAATATTGATCATTCTGCGGATGCTTAAAAAACATAAATCATTTCAATATGAAAATAAATTTTTAAATAAATTTTTGAAATCTTTTTTCCTAAAAGGAATTTTACCCCCAATAGGTTTTTTCTGATTTGGACGCTTCATCCCCCAAATGACCAAACCAACAGCAGTAGCAAAACTAATGTCTAACGCCTTGTTATTGCCACTAACAAAACCTTTTGAAGAGCCTAGGGTAGCGGGGATTTTAAAAATATTTTTAGCTACATCGGTTAAGCCCTCTAATTTAGACCCAGCCCCCGTTAAAACAACGCCTGCAGGTAGTTTTCCTTTGCGACCTATACTAGTCAACTCTTCGTCAATAAGCTTAAACATTTTTTCACATCGTCCTCTAATAATTTTAGAAACTTCCTTTTTGGAAGCTGACCCACTTTCTCTTTGGTCTAAGCTTGCAAAATCAATTTTTTCACTTTTAATCATGCCAAGGGGCAGGGCTGTTCCATAATTAATCTTAATCATTTCTGCTAAATCTATTGGCACTCTTAGCCCAATAGCCACATCAGTTGTAATATAACGAGAACCAATTGGAATGATTTTAAGGCTTAAAATATTTCCATCTTCAAATATAGCAATATTAGTAGTAGTGTTTCCTATATTTACCAACAAAACGCCTAATTCTTTTTGCCTTTTATCTAATACTGTTTCAGCTGTGGCTAAAGGATCAACAACTAACTCATTGACTTTAACCCCAGCACGTTCAAAACATTTGGTTAAATTTTTGATTTGATTGCTTAACCCCAATATAACTTGAGCATTTACCTCCATTCGAGTGCCTGTCATGCCAACTGGATCAATAATGCCAGGCTGATTATCAATTGAAAAACTGCGTGGCAAAATATGTAAAATTTCATAATTAGCTGGGGTAGCTACTGTCTGAGCAGCCTCTAAAACCCTCCCCACATCATCTTCTTTGATAGCTCCGTCCGCACGAGCAACTGATATCACCCCTCTACTCTCTTGAGAAATTATATGAGTTCCCGAGACTCCTACGAAAATATCTTGAATTGGCAAGCCAATAACTCTTTCAATCTGTTCTAAACAAGCAGTAATACTAGAAACAGCATCCTCAATGTTAGTAATTTCTCCTTTACTAATTCCATTTGAAGGAGTTTCAGCTACCCCGATTATATCCAAAATACCCTCTTCCCGAACTTGCCCTACAGCTATTCTAATATAATTTGAACCTAAGTCTATTCCACTAATAATTTTTTGTCTGTTACGGACCATAAAAAATGTTCTAATATTTAAATATTTACTTTACTCAAAACTTTATCAGCTTTCTCTTGCATCAACAATGCCTGTTTTTCTGTTTTGTGATGATATCCTAAAATATGAAGAAAGCCATGCAATAATAAAATGGCTAATTCTTTCTTTCGGCTATGAGCTTGAGTTTTAGCCTGACTGATTAACCGGGGCCAACAAATAATAATTTCAGCTGGGTCATTAAAGGACAAAACATCTGTCACGCTATTTTTCTTTCGGTACTTTTTATTCCATTTTTTTATTTCTGAATTGCCAACTAAAGCAATAGATAAAAAATCTATTTGATTATTTTTAATTATATTAGCTGACCTTAACAAAAAGTCTTTAATGAATTTTTTGCTAACTGGAGCAGAAATAACATTATTTACTTCAACTAACATAAATAAATTATTTTTCTTCTGTTAGGGGTTCCACAACTATAGCGTGATTAGGGCAATTTTCTTCTGCCAACTTATTGCAACCTAAAATTTCAACAGGAGACTTTAAAACTATTGCCTTTCCATCTTCCCCCATCTCATAGTTAGCTGGACAAATAGCGCTACAAGCGCCACATCCAATACACTTATCTTTGTCTAAAGAAATTTTGAACATATTTTTTAAATTATTTTTTATCTTTTCCTTTTTTTTCTTCTTTTGAGCCCTCAAATGCTTTTTTTATATCTTGAGACCCATCCTTAACCTCATCTTTCATTTTCTTAAGCTCTTGAGCTACCTTTTTGGCAATACTCAAAAAATTATCCTTAGCTTTCCCTAATTTTTCCGTTAGTTCTCCTCTGGTTTTAGTGCCTGTTTTTTTTGCAAAAAGTAATCCTAGTGTAGCGCCAAAAATACTACCCAAA
>CAZTWG010000001.1:0-14922 GCA_964617525.1 uncultured Gammaproteobacteria bacterium | reverse complement strand
TTACCACTTTTAAATTATTTAATAAAGAAGGATATAAATACTTTTTGTTTTTATCCTTTTTTATTTTATCCCAAACAGAAAGAATAACGATTGCTTCTGAAGCTACTAATCCTAATCTTTCTTCATCTTCCTCTTTCACAATAAACTTATTCTTATCCTCTAAAAAACTATCCACTATTAAACAAACAGCTCCAGCTCGTAAATTATAGAGATTAGCTAATGTTAGAATTGGAGCAACTTCCATCTCAATATTACTAACTTTTGCCATTTGTAATTTGGAGATAAGATTCTTATTCTCTGGGTTAGAATACCCACCAAAACCTTCGCGTCCTTCTCCTACATAAAAAGAGTCTTGACTGGCTGTTAAACCTAGGTGATATTTGATATTTAGTTTTTCACAAGCCTCAATCAAAGCCATCACTACTTCATAATTAGCTAAAGCAGGATATTCTGGAAAGATATAGTCTTGGCTAGCCCCATCTAATCTTACTGCGCCAGTAGAAATAACTAAATCTCCCAATTCAATACCTTTTTGTAACGCGCCAGCTGTTCCAACGCGAATAAAAGTATCTACGCCTAAACGAGCAGCTTCTTCTAGGGCGATCGTAGCCGAAGAACCTCCAATCCCAGTTGAAAGGCAAGAAATATTAACTCCTTTGAACTTTCCTTTCATAGAAAAAAATTCTCTATTCTCCGCTATCTTTTCTTTTTCGTCCCAAACCTCAGCAATTTTTTTAACTCTTCTGGGATCACCAGGTAAAAGAATATAATTAGGCAAATCGCCAGGACGACAACCAATATGATACTGTTTCCCTTCTTTAGGGTTCATTTTTTGGGATGACATATATAATATTTTACTATTACTTTTCTAATTTGTAAAATGTATAAGACATTAACTCTAACGTCTTTTATTTTAATCGCTTCTTAAGCTCTTTGACTAATTTACCAATATCAATTTTTTCCTGATTCCCTGTTTTCATATCACGGATAATAATAGTTTTATCCTTAGTTTCCTGCTGTCCTAAAATTAAAGTCAACTTAACTCCCATTTCATTAGCTATCTTCATTTGCGATTTTAAGCTAGTTTTAGCCAAATTTTCAGCTACCCTAATTCCTTGCCTCTGTAAATCATTAAAAATTCTTAAAGCCTGACGCGCAGCTGATTCTCCAATCTGAGCAAAGAAAACCTGTGGACCCTGACTTTTAGATACTCTTGCCTTCTGAATTTTAATTTCATTTATAATTCTTTCTATCCCATAAGATAATCCAGCAGCTGGCGTTTCACGTCCGCTTAAACTCTCTACCAAAGTATCATACCTTCCCCCTCCACCTAGAGCTAACTGACTTGAGTTTGAATTTCCGTTTTCATCAGGGACAACCGGCCATAATTCAAAAACTGTTCTAGTGTAATAGTCTAAGCCCCTAACTAGATAAGGATTTAAAGTATAAACTACATTTGCTTCATCTAAACATTCTAAGACTCTAGTAAAATGATTTTTGCAGTCTGGGCATAAAAAATTAATTAATTGTGGAGCCTGACGCGTGACTTCCTGACATTTAGGCACCTTACAATCTAAGACCCTTAAAGGATTTTTATTTAAACGTTTTTGACAATCTTTACAAAGAGATTTACTTCGAAAACGCAAATACCTTATCAAACTTTCCCTATATATAGGTCTACAATTTGGACAGCCTAAACTATTGACCTGAACGCTAACCTGAAGCCCTAAATCTTGGAAAAGGGTTTGGGAAAATAGAATAATCTCAGCATCAATCAAAGGGTTTTCTGACCCTAAGACCTCAAGTCCAAATTGATAAAATTGTCTATAACGACCTGCTTGCGGACGTTCGTAGCGAAACACTGGACCGCGATAAAAAAGTTTTACTGGTTGAGTTAGATTGAACATTCCATGTTCAATATAAGCTCGCACAATAGAAGGAGTAAATTCTGGTCGCAGAACTACCTTATTCCCGCTACGATCAGTAAATTGATACATTTGCTTCTCTACTATATCTGTAGTTATGCCAGTTGTTTTTTCAAACAAAGCCCTTTCCTCAAGAATAGGAGTAATTATTTCCCGAAAACCATAGGCTTTAGACAATCTAACCAATTTTCTTATTAAATAATCTCTTATTATTTGGTCTTCCGGCAAAATATCTTTCATTCCACGTAAAAGTTTTGGATTGTACCCCGACCTATTAATGTCAATAATTTCTTTTTTCTTTTTTCCGACAGTTAACTTTACTCTCTTCATTGCATTGACCGTCTTAGCCTTATTGTTCTTAACGGTAGCTTTTTTCAATTTAGATTTTATTAATATTTTTTTTGGTTTTTTAAATATCTTTTTAGATTTTTTTATCTTTACCATAAATTATGCTTTAAATTTAGTTCTAATATTTAAAATACTGGTGTTTCAATTAATCCGAATCTATCAAAAGGCCAACCTATTAGACTAGCCCTACCCACTATCCTATTCTCTTTGACTGGGCCAAAAGACCTAGAATCCAAACTCATGCTACGGTTGTCTCCTAAAAGATAATATTCGTCATCTTCTAATTGAACTTCTATCTTGCCTGGCGTAGTTAATCCTGGAGCTAAATAATTTTTCTCGTTTAATTTCTCTCTATTGGGATGTTCTGAATTAGTAATATAAATTCCACCGTTTTCTACAAAAACTTTTTCGCCAGGCAAACCGATAACTCTTTTAATTAAATAATCTTTATCATTTGCTGGTGGATGGAAAATAATTACTTGTCCCCTTTCTGGATGATTGATACGATAAGTAATTTTACTTACTATCAAATAATCTCTATCATAAAAATTTGGCTCCATAGAAGACCCGATAACATAAAAGGGCTGAAAAATAAAATGATGAATCGGCCAAACTATCAGAAAAGCAATAGCTACCAATTTAATTATGTCAAAAATGAATAATACAAAAAATGGAATTTTTCTTTTAATTTTCATCTTTTCCCTCTCTTAAACTTATATTTCTCACTATTTTAGCAATTTTGGAATCTATAACATGCAATCTAATAGTGAAATAAAAAATAAAATAAAAAATAATTGCTAAGGAAAAATAAATAATTACATCTGCTCCACGGCCTACTCCAAGAAAACGAGCTAAATAGCTAGTAGATTCAGGATAAATTACTATTGTCCCAGCTATTAACCAAAAAAATAGCCAAATTAAAAAATTAGTAATTTTAATTTGTCGTTTCTTAAATCTTTTCCCTAAACGGATTAAGATTAATAAAACGAAAAATAAAAACAATATTTTAAATAAAATCATAATCAAAAAAGAATTATTTAGTAAATCTGTGCAAGAAAAGATTAAAAAGAGTTTTAACTCCAGTTAATAAGTTCTGCGTCTTACCTAAATCAGGCTTAGACATAGAATATTCAGTGTAAATCCCCTTAATCGGGACTTCTTCTAATCGTAAATTGTTATTTTTAATTTCTTTAAAAAATTCAGAAGAAACTTCCATTTCTAAACTTTGAATATTTATTTTCTCTAGAGCCCTAGAGTTAAGAGCTCTCAACCCTGACTGACTATCAGTTGTTTTAACCCCAAATAGAAAATAAGTAATTAAATTCCCAAATAAATTATAGAACCATCTGATAGCTGGAACAGACTCGTCTCGTTTGCGAAAAGATTTTCCCAAAAAACGTGAGCCGACAACAAAATCAGCTCTTAAATTTTCTAAAGGTTTGATTAACAGCGGAATATCTTGAGCTCGATGTTGTCCGTCAGCATCCATTGTAACCACTATGTCAGGATTATATCTACGGGCAGCCATTAAACCTGTAGCTAAGGTAGCACCCAATCCTAAATTTATAATATGACGATATATCTTAGCCCCAGCATCTCGAGCTATTTCTCCTGTTCTGTCTGTTGATCCATCATCAACAACAATCACTGAAAAACCTTCCTTAATGGCAGCGTGGACAACTTCCCCAACAACTTTTTCCTCGTTATAAGCTGGAATAACAACTACAATTTTCATCAAAAAAAATAGAAATTAAAAATTAGAAACTTTTATTTGTCGTATTTCTCCGCCAAAGGTTGCAAAAGAATACGATTTGCTTTTACATAATCAATCATCTTTTTAAGACCTGTTTCTAAAGTAATAACTGGAAACCATTCTAATTTTTCTTTAATTAAACTTATATCTGGCAAGCCCAAAGGTCTCATAAAAGACAACGGTTCTTTAAATTTAATAATTGAACTTGACCCAGTTAAATTGATAATTTGCTTAGCTAATTCTGCTAAAAAATATTTGCGAGAATCTCCTAAATTAAATGGGCCTGATTCTTTTGAACCCATTATATTGGTCAAGCCCTGAACAACATCGTCAACATAACAAAGAGAAGTAGCAAACTTTTCGTCTCCATAAATAACCAAAGGTTTGTTGTTCAGTGCCTGCAAAACAAAATCTGGTATCATTTGACCATCAAAAAGCATCTCCCGTGGACCATAAACTCTAAAAATACGAGCTATTTTAGTATCTATTTTATATTTCCGAGAATAAGTGGTTATTGCCGTTTCGCTAATCCTTTTGCCCTCATCATAACAAGCTCTTGGCCCAATAAAATCAACTGGACCCATATCAGTTTCTTTAATCTGACCGTCTCCTCCAGGACCATAGACTACAGACGAGGAGGTAAATAGTAATTTTGACTGATAGAATTTAGCTAATTCTAACATATTAATTGTCCCAAAAATATTGGTATACAGAGTATCAATCTGAAAATTATCAAAATTTTTGACAGAAGTAGGGCAGGCTAGATGATAAATTTCTTGAATACCACGCAATTCAATCTGAAGATCTTTTAATTCAGAAAATTGAGTTAAATCTATAGATTGACTAATGTCATATTTCAATAACCGAAAATTTGGTCTTTGTAAAAGATGTTTAATATTTTCGATATTACCACTACAAAAATTATCTATACAGATAACATTATCTCCTTGTTTAACCAAATAATCACAAAGATGAGACCCAATAAAACCAGCTCCGCCACTAACCAAAACATTCTTTTTATCTCCCTGATAAAATTTTTGTTTTTTGCTTAATGACATAATAAAATAATTAAATTATTTCGCTACAGCTCTAGATAAACTAATTTTCCCTTGAGGATTAATATCTGTTATTTTTACTTGAATTTTATCTCCCTCTTTCATAATATCGCTAGGATGATTAATCCTGTGATCACTCATTTTAGAAATATGTAATAATCCATCTTGCCCAGGCGCTAATTCTATGAAAGCTCCAAAGTCCACAATCTTCACAACCTTGCCCTCAAAAACTTCTCCCACCTCTAATTCTTTTGTAATATCTTTAATCCACTTCACAGCCTTAGATAAAGATTCTTTGTCTGGAGAAGAAATCGAAACATTTCCAGTTTGTTCAATCTCAATCATTGCTCCAGTTTTTGCAATAATCTCATTTATAATTTTTCCTCCAGGACCAATTACATCTCTAATTTTATCTGGACTTATCTTTAAAATGACAACTCTTGGAGCATATTTTGAAAGGTCTTCCCTGGGTTGGCTTAAGACAGCGGCCATTTTTTCTAAAATTTGTATACGTGCTTTTTGAGAAGCCCGTAACGTCTCTTCAACAATATCCTGACTCAAGCCTTTAGTTTTAGTATCTAATTGAATAGCAGTGATTCCTTCTTTACTCCCAATAATCTTAAAATCCATTCCGCCTGGGCCATCTTCTAAATCTTGAATATCTGTTAAAACCTTATAACGTTTAAATCCATTCTCTCCTTCTTCAGAAGCTAAACCAATAGCTATGCCAGCCACTGGCTTTCTGATTGGAATGCCAGCGTCCATAGAGGCTAAAACTGAAGCACAAAGGGAAGCCATAGAACTAGATCCATTAGAAGAAAGAACCTCTGAAACAATGCGAATCATATAAGGAAACTTTTCAATATCAGGAATCATTGACAACATCCCCTTTTCAGCTAAAGCCCCATGTCCAATCTCTCTACGACCAGTAAATCGTATAGGCTTAGCTTCTCCAGTACAAAAGGGACGAAAATTATAGTGATGTATAAAATGCTTACGAATATTTTTTTCCATTGTGTCTAAATATTGCTCTGAGCCTGGAGCACCCAGCGTAATGACTGAAAGCACTTGAGTTTCTCCACGATTAAAGATGGCTGAACCATGCACTCTAGGCAAAATTCCTACTGAGCAACTGACGGGACGAATTTCATCAAGCTTTCGACCGTCTATACGCTGACTATTATCTAAAATACCTAAACTAACCTGCTTATAAATTAATTTATTAGCATATTCAATCGCTTTTGTGCGTTTTTCTTTTCCTATGTTTTTCTCTAGAAGAAATTCTTCTAATTTTTCTCTTATTTTTTCAGCTGCTTGGATTCTTTCCTGCTTACTTTTTAATGGTTTGGCAAATAAATACTTAGGAGCTTCTTTAGTGACAACTTCTTCTGTCATTTTCTTGAGTTCTTCTCTAGTTGGCTTTTCCTCTAAGGAAGGGGTCTTAACTATCAATGGCACTTTCTCTTTTCCTACCATTTTTTGAATTTCTTTTATAAAATCGTTAACTTCCTCGCAAGCTTTAACCCCATACTTAATAGCATCTGCCATAACTTCATTACTAACATCTTTAGACCCAGCTTCAATCATTAATACTCTTCCATTCATTCCGCTAACAAATAAATCTAAATCACTTTGGCTTCGTATTGTATTGCTAGGATTAATCTGCCAAGAAACATCTCCGCTATCCTTATCCAATATTCTAGCTACCCTGACTCCAGCAGTTGGCCCGTCCCATTCAATGTCAGAAATAGCCAAAGCAATAGAAGCAGCAGTGAAAGCAACTACGTCTGGGTCATTCTCCTGGTCTATAGAAAGAACTGTTAAAATTACTTGCACAGCGCGTCGACAATCTTGGTCAAAAAGAGGCCTGATAGAACGGTCAATTAAACGACTAGTTAAAATAGCTTCATCTGTAGGCCTAGTCTCTCTTTTTACAAAACGAGAACCTTTAATTTTGCCTGCAGCATAAAATTTTTCTTCATATTCAACTGATAACGGGAAATAACCCATTCCCTCGCCATCGCCTGAACCCATTACTGCCGTAGCCAATACTGTTGTTTCTCCGTACTGGACTAAACAACTACCATTAGCCTGTTGGGCAAGTTCTCCGACTTTAACAATCATTTTTTTCCCTCCAATTTCTCTTGTAAATTCCATATTTTGTTTTCATTTAGTAGAACTGATTTGTTCTAATTCTATCTTTCAATTACTTTTTATTTATTTTATTATTTTTTTCTCTTTTTCGACTCCTATTCCATCCAACATTTTGTTTACGTGTCATAGGAACTCTTTTGCGAATTAAAAAGTTACTCGCCTTCCCTCCTAAATCCAAAAAATCGTCTACCACTTTAATTAATTTAGAAGAAGTTGTTTTTGCAAAAGCCAATAACTCAACTCTGCAACCCTTATTTTCTTTCAAATATTGAACTAAAGGGATAAAATCTCCATCGCCAGTAACTAAGACCACTACATCTAATTTGTCAGCTAACTTAATGGCATCTACAGCCAAACCAACGTCCCAGTCTCCTTTTTTCATCCCACTTGAAAATATTTGCAAATCTTTTACTTTTAATTCAAACCCATATTTAGAAATAGTTTCAAAAAAGTTTTGTTCTTCAGATGTATTAGAGCAGATAACATAGGCGACAGCCCTAATGAGCTGTCTATTCGCTACAGCTGCGTTTAAAATTTTATCAAAATCTACGTTAGCGCCATATAAATTTTTGCCAGAATGATACATATTTTGAACGTCAACAAAAACACCTACCCTTTGGTCTTTGTGTTGTTGCTCTTTTTGCTTAGGCATATATATGATTATTTACGCTTTATTTTCTTAATAATTTTTTCGTAACTAGCTACATCATTAATTTTTAAATATTTAATGAACTTACGACGTTCACTAACCTTTCGTACTAAACTACGCCTGCAAGAAAAGTCATGAATATGTTTTTTCAAATGTTCAGCTAAATCCTTAATTTCCTTTCCTAAAATACCTATTTGGACCTCTGCTGACCCAGTATCTTGAGGATTTTTTTGAAAATCCTTAATAACTTCTTCTTTTTTTTCTTTTTTTTCTTTTTTTGTCATAAATCTTATATTCTTACTATTTTTTCTAATTAATTACACAATAATATAATATTATATTATTTATCAATAAATGTCAAACATTACGGTGGCTTGTCAGAGTAATATGATAATGTCATAGCACAACAATTTAACGCAGTAGCTTGGCAAAAACTAAAAAGCAAAGATATAATAAAAATTATATCTTTGCATACGCACAAAAAACAATAAGGAGGATAAAACAATGTATGAAGAAACTTTTGTTCTCATCAAACCCGACGGCATCCAAAAGGGTGCAGATAAAATTATCCGTGATCAACTAGAAAAACTTGACCTTGAAATTGCATTCTATAAATGCGTCAATTTATGCAAAGAATGGGTGGCGCAATTATATAGGGAGCATGAGGGTCAAGATTATTACTTCGAAACCATCAAATGGTTATCATCTGCACCAGTTATTATCATGAGAGTAAAAGGAGAAAATGCGATTCAGAAAGCGAAATTTCAAGTAATAGGTAGATATCCCAATGGAATCAGAGGCCAATTAGCCGAAAACAACATTAAGAATGTAGCACATGCCTCTGAATCTCCAGCAGCTGCAAAAAGAGAACTTGAATTAGCTGAACCACTTTTTTCCATAACGAGTGATTAAAAAAACGCCAATGAATATCAATATTTTCGTTGGCGTTTATCTTTTGAAAATATCCCGTCCTCAAGAACAAATAAATCACTAAACCAAAAAATCAGTTTTTAAAACGTTGAGGGAAGTGTGATGCTGTTTTTTCTTTACATTGCTTGATTGCTAATTGTAAATCATCGGGCACAACGCTTTGTAATAGCCATTCAATTATCCAATGGCGTCTGACAATTTCTAATATATCCTGACCACTAGCAATTTCTTTTCTTATTATGTCCCAAAATTTATCGCTCCATTTAGCAATCAACAATCTATTGTTGTCCCATAATAATTTTTTCCAATCCAAATTATTATTATTTAATGCCATTCCCTCAAAATGATGGACAAATACACTGCTAGTACGGGCCACCTTAAAACCTGCTGTTCCTATCCGCCAACATCTATCAACATCCTCACATCCATATAAATTGAATCTAGTATCTGAAAAACCACCTATATTTTTAATAAATTCTGTTTCAACTAAAACGTAACAACCCGACACAAAATCTGGTGGCGATTCTACTATTTCCAAATCAAAATTGTTAACAGCTCTTATGTCATTATCAAATTCCTCAATGGTTTTGCCATTTAAATAAATATCTATTAGCTCAGATGGGGATTTATCTGGATTTATTTTTTTCATAGCGTCCCAAACTTCACGACAAGACTTACTGTCATATGGGTATCTCACCGCAGTTCCTGATTTAATTGGAGAGATTGACCTTATCTTACCATCCGAATGATACGCAATTAATAAATTCTCAAGCCAATTCGGCGTAACAATAATATCATCGCTATTCGTAGTTTCGTATTATCGTAACATTACATTTTTTTAAAAAAGTCAAAGTACCATCTGAAGATCCATTATCAACAACAATCACTTTAAATGGTTGTTTTGTATACTTTAAAAAATAATACCAAAACAGCTTAAGAACATTGATTGAATTCCATGTTGTAACTATTATTGTGATATCTTCTATCATATGTTAAAAAAATGACTAATTCTCAAAAATCTTCTTTTGTTTTAATAACTCTTTTACTTTTTCTATAAACATCCTATCGTTGTCATAGGTTAAAAACGAGAAATTATTTTCAACAGGAGTTAAGCAAACTTTTTTTACCTCGCAATCAGCCTTTCTGTCTGATTTGTTCGTTGCTTTCATAAAAAACCAGTGTACAGTTCTGATTGTAATTGTCTTTTGTTTATCGGATTGAACAAAATAAGTAAAAGAGTCAAGATATGTTATGGGTTGTGCCTTATATCCGGTTTCCTCATAAACCTCTCTAATGGCTGTATCCTGAAGCGACTCGCCTGGATTTTGATGACCTTTCGGCAAAGAGAAATCTTTAACATTCCCCCTTTCTATGGTAACCACAAAACAATGCCCATCTCTTTGGACAATAACAACACCACCAGCAGAAATCTCTTGGTAAAGTTTATAACTATTATTGTATAATTCTTTGTTCATAATTTGTTATTTTTAATACACGAATTAAATTAATGATTGAAATAAATTATAATAACTGGTAATCATTTTACTTTTACAATAATTTGACACAGCAATCTCTCTATTTGTTTGTGACATAACAAGATATTTACCCTTATCACCATAAAGGTCCAATATGCACTGAGCTAATTTTTTAGCATCACCATATTCAACCAAATATCCTGTTTGGCCATTGACAACAATTTCATTTACTCCCCCTACATTAGTAGCGATTACTGGCAAACCTGATGATTGAGCCTCCATAATCGAAATTGGCAATTGTTCAGTCATTGAAGGAATAATTAGTAAATCACTGGCATTATACAAAAACGGCATTGAAACAAAATCATAGAAACTAATTGAAAACATGTTGTCTAATTCAAAATTTTTGGCGGTTTCTATGAGGTCTTTGGCAAATAAAATCTCTTCTTCTCTATACCTACTAGAAGGAGTTGCCACTAAAAAAAAGAGGTTTTCTTTATTGTCTTTTATCTCTTGTAAAGACTGGAGTAAAAAATGTAAACCTTTGTACAACGTCATGCGAGCAGGTATTGTGGCGATAAATTTATTTTCTGGAAGCCTCAATGCTTTCCCTTAACTCATTCTTATTAAATGGTCGCGGTTTAAATATATCCGTATCGATAGAACATTTAATCATTCTTAATTTATTTCTACTGATGTGGCCTTCTTTGTTAAGCCGATTATATCCGTGGTTACAAACCGTTACCACTTTTTTAAAAGGGGCACCATATCAATAAAGAGTTTCTTGTCGGCATCATTGCCATAACCTAATAAATCGCCGTGTAAGGTTAATATAATTGGGATATTGCACGAATTAGCTTTTATTACATTTGGCGTAAGATAAAAAGTATGAGAATTAATAATATCCGGCTTAAAGCCTTTTAAAACTGCCTTAATGTCTTTAATGTTTCCATAAAAAATTATAGCCTCATCAATTATCTCTATTAAAACCGCATACTTATCTTATACAATTCCTTATCTGCTTTGATTTTTTGCTTTCTTTGCTATAAATCATATATTATCTGAACATAAACGTCAAACATTATGCTATTAATGCGTCGTGAAATCTTGACAAAAACTCAATAATCAATAAAATGCAAATCATATGCCTAGCGAAATAAAAAAACTAATCACTGAATTTTTGGAATATCTAGAGATTGAAAAGGGCTGTAGCCCCTTAACCATTAGAAATTATGATTTTTATTTGCAAAGATTTGTTAAACAGTCTAAAATAAGTTCTCCACAGGAAATTACTAAAGAGCTTGTTAGACAATTCCGTCTTTGGTTATCTCATTTAAAAAATTATCATAAAGATAACTTGTCTTTAGCAACGCGAAACTATCATTTAATAGCTATCCGTTGCTTTCTTAAGTATCTAGCTATTAAAGATATTATATCTCTAGCGCCAGAAAAGATTGAACTAGCTAAAACGGGAGAACGGCAAATATCTTTTTTAGAAGGAGATGATTTGGAAAAACTACTCAACGCTCCTTTACAGGTAAAGCAAAAAGAAATTATTGCGTGGAGAGATAAAGCTATTTTAGAATTACTTTTTTCAACTGGACTAAGGGTTTCAGAACTGACCAACCTTAAGAAAGAAAACATAAATCTAAATAAAGATGAATTTAGTATACGTGGAAAGGGACAAAAATGGCGCTTAGTATTTCTCTCTAATCAAGCTAAATATTGGCTAAAAAAGTATCTTGAGAAAAGAACAGATATTGACCCATCTCTTTTTATACGTTATGATCGAGCTGCGAAGGATAATCAAAAATCACTAGGTATCACTCCTCGTTCCATCCAAAGGTTAGTTCAAAAGTATTCCAGGGTTGCAGGTTTAACTCGCAAGATTACTGTTCATACCCTTAGGCACAGCTTTGCTACGGACCTTCTCTCTAATGGAGCTAATTTACGAGCAGTCCAAGAATTGTTAGGACACAAGAATATAACCACAACACAAATTTACACCCATGTTACTAATGAACATTTAAAAGAAATATATCAAAATTTTCACGATAAAAAAAAGAAAATTTAAAATATAAAGTTGAGCCCCTATAGTTCAACGGATAGAACACCAGCCTTCTAAGCTGGATATAGAGGTTCGATTCCTCTTGGGGGTACCATTTTATTTTATGGCGGCTATAGTTCAATGGCAGAACAGTAGGTTGTGGCTCTACTGACGAGGGTTCGATCCCCTCTAGCCGCCCCATAAAAACATCTCTTTCTTAGAGGTGTTTTTTTGTGTATAAAAAAATACTCCAAGGCTGTGCCCCATTCTATGAGGCCTAACTATGGAATGAATATAATAATCTTAACTTTAAAAAATAGGAGTCCCCTCTGCATAAGATTTTATTTCTTCTGATTTGACCTCCACTACATCTGAAAAACTAAAATTCAATCTTTCTAAAATTTGAGGTGAAGTTACCCATCTCTTTATTTTTTGGTCCAATAAATAAACCTTAGTGCCTCCCTCAGCTCTAATCAAATAATTTTGTGGTAAAGCGTTAATAATTTCCTCACTCACAGTAATTATTTTATCAAACCCTCCATAAGCATCAACCATTGATTGGCTTAACATATGCCTAATAGTGCCATTCTCAGAAACCAAATAAATCTTCTCATCTCCTTCGGCGCGAATAAACCTTACTAAAGGTATTTCCTCAACAGCTGAACCTAAATCAATAATACCATCCCAAATGCCTCCAACGTCCTCAAAAACCTTTGGAGAATTCAGCCATAAACGAAAACCATTTAAATTAAGATAAACTTTTTTCTTGTCCTTTTCCTTGATAAACTGAACATTGCCATCCCCTAAATCACCTTCGTTTTCCTCTTCTTCAAAAAAACGAATTTTTAGGTCAGGCTCATAAGGCAAGATTGAAGAAATGCAAAAAACAGGAGACTCACAATTAATATTGAAAGTTTCTTCTTTCCAAGAATTTTCCAAATATTTAGACTCTTCTTGCTCTAATTTTACCCAAAGTAAAAAATTATTTCCTGATTTATTAGTTAGATATCCATATTTATAGTCATCATCCACTCCTTCTGGTTGATCTCTAAAACCATATTTATAATTTTTTCTATAATGCAAGGTCGCTGAATCTAGAATACTTTCTAACGTACTCCATTGACTCTCTTTTTCTAATCCATTGGCGCTAACCACTGGATAATGTCCGAAATAGTCATAATATTTATCTAAAACTTTATTCATTCTTTTTAAATCTGACACTCTTTTATTGTCACGATTTCTGGGACCATTTTTAGAAAGATCTTTCAACTCAACTTTTAGATACAACTCGTCAAGTTCTGGAGATAAATCAGGATTAGATGTAGCAAAAAATATCTTAAGACGCATTTTCTTGCTTATAGCATTTGGCTCGAAAGAGCTACCCCAGGTTAAAGGATATTCCTTAATGTCATTATCAAAGCTAACAAAAGCTAAAATATTAGTCCCTGATGGTTGGCTATAAACACCAGTGAGGGTTAACGAATAAATGTCAGGGCTAAAACGAATATCATCCGTCCACAAAACTCCAGAAGAAACAAAGCCTCCCTCTCCTTCTTCTAAACTTACCTTGCCCCTTTCCCAATGAATCGTACTATAATCCCAGTCAATAATTCCAGACGAATTAAAGTTATATCTTTTCTCAGCGTTTTTAACGGGGATTGGACCCAAAGCTAAAAGTCCCCTAGCTGGGATTATTGAAGCAAGAAAAATACCAAAAATTATTATCTTAAATCGTCTCATATCTAATATTGAAGCAAAAAATAGACCTTTTGTCAACTTGAATATTATAGCTAAACTATAACTGACCCAAAACTGACCTTAGAAACTGACCCGTCGGGTCAGTTTTGATTTAGTCTCTGAATTTCTTAATAATAATTAAAATAATTAAAATTATGCCCAAAATTGTAGCACTGATTATAAAATATGGTTTTAATGGTTGAAAATTAATAGCACGAGCATGACCTGAACCCTCTATGTTTAGAAATCCTAAACTTGCTTGTGGTAAAATATCTGGTTCAACTACAATAAAATTAATATCTTGGTCGTTACGAGGCAAAAGTCTTAACTCGTCATTATTCTGATTTAATATTCCCGTAACCTCTAAATTATCTCCTTCTTGGATAATCGTTTTATTAATATTAGTATATTCTTTAATATAAATTGTTATTTCCGACTGTTCATCGCTGATAAAAATCCGTGGACCAGTTTTTTCTATAACCTGACCCTGAATTTTCAATAACTTGCCAACCAAACTATAATCAATCTTTTGAATTTCAATTACTTGTGGCTCAACTATTAGCTGACGCTCTAAAATTTGAATATCATCTTTTGTTTTGGTTTTAATTCTTTTTTCTCCCCGTGCTTGAGAGATAATCCCTTGAACTACAATTTTATCGCCCCTTTTTAGTTTTGGAAAATCTTTGTAATAAGAATAAATTTGAATCCCGTTGATATAAAAAAACTGGAGCCCCAAAACCCCAGGTTCAGCTATCACTACTCCTTCTGTTTTGACTGCTCTGCCAACATCTAATTCTTTGATATTCTCGGGCGCAACATATTGAAAGTCAGCAGCAAAAACTTGATTAT